>NZ_PDJU01000004.1 GCF_004116455.1 Arcobacter sp. F155 | reverse complement strand
ATCTTCTGCTTCTACTGTTCCAGTGTTAAATGTAAAGTCATACTCTTTTGCTGAATCTGCTTCTCCACTTAATGTTACAGTGTGAACTAAATCAGTTCCTTCTGTTTGCTCATCACTTGTTACACTTAAAACTTCTGGTTGGAAATCTACTGTATCACCTAAGTTTAAAGTATTATCAGTATTATTTGCTCCTTCAACACCAATTAGGTTCCCATCTGGATCATTAAACTCTAGTCCTGTTCCTCTTGCGTCAGCTCCATAAGTATTTCCACTTAGTGCATCTGCTGCATAGAACGTAGAAGAACCATTTGATGTTGCTCCTCCAGCTGCTGCTGCATCTAATTGCTCAGCTAAAGCTCCAAAATCGTCAATGATAATACCATTTTGGATCTCTTCTCCCGCTGTTCCTTTTGAAAGTAAGTCTTTTAATTCTCTAATAATATTATCGCTTTTAAACTCAGGGTTTAATACTGTTTGATTAAGTTCATCCATCCCTTCTTGGTCATTTATGATTCCAAGTACAGATTTATTTTTAGAAGTTAGATTTGATTCTCTAATTAAGTCAGCCATTCCTTGAAAATTAAAAACATATTTTTGACCATCAGCATCAAATGTTAATTCAATAGATGCTTCACCATCTGTTAAATTCATTACATGTTTTTTTGAATCAAGGTTATCAAAGTAAAATTGTTGTCCAGGTTCTGGCTTAATAAGCATTCCTTCAGTTAATTCTTTAACTTCTTTTGAACCATCTACATTTTTTATAATCACTTTAATCATAGCAGTATCCTCATTATTAGAATTTTATACTGTTAATTATATATAAAAAAAGTCTCTTATGAGACACTTTTATAGTATTTATAAATATTTTTATTGCTAGTTTTATTATTATTTTAGTGGTGAGATTATTTTAAAGCTTGCTCCAGCTTTTTCATTTGATACAAGAAGTTTACCATTCATATTTTTTTCGATGATTAATTTTGACATAAAAAGCCCTATTCCTGTACCTTCTTTCTTACCATATGTAAAAAAAGGCTTAAAGATATTATCAATTGGTTTTACTTGAATTCCACCTGCATTATCTTCAACACTAAGAATAGAATTTTTGTTATTTGAGTCTAAAGTTATTATAATTTTTGGCTCTTTTATTTTTCTATCAATTAATGCATCTTTTGCATTATTTAGTATGTTTATTAAAACTTGCGTATACTCATTTTTATAGCCAAAAACAGTAGGGTTTTTCTTGATGACAATATCAACAAATATCCCATTTTTACGAAGTCCTGTAATAATAATTCCTAAAGAAGAATTTATCTGGTCAGAGAGTTTAAACTCAGTTTTTTCTTTATTTGTAGCAAAAAAGTTTTTAAAATCATCTATTGTATTTGACATATACTTAGTTATATGATTTAGTTTATTTATTGAGTCTAACAACTCATCATTATTTATATTTTTATTGAAATTGATTTTAGCTTCAATAGGAATAAATAAAGCAGATAGTTCCATTAATGGTTGTCTCCACTGGTGAGCAATATTTTCTAACATCTCACCCATGGCTGCTAATTTATTTTGTTGAAATATTATTTCATCTTTTTGTCTATTTTTTTCAACTTCGATAGCAACTAGTTTTTCTAACTCTTTATTTTGTTCTTCTAACTCCATAAAATCTTCTAAACTAGTTTGCTTCATTTTTCTAACCCTTATCTAATTTCTATTTTAAACTCAACTCTTCTTGATAACTCTTCATTTTCAGAACCATCACTATTTACTATTAATTCACTTGATGATTTTCCTCTTGATTCAAAACTGTTATTTATAAAGCTTTCATTTTCAATTACTGTTGAATCTAATATAGCTTTTAAATATTCTAAAACAGCATCTGCTCTTTCTTGAGATAAAACCATATTCTTTTTAAACTTCTCTTCTACAGATTTAACACTACTGTATGACGATGAAGTATGTCCTTCTACATAAACTTTCTTTATTGAGTTTTTATACTGAGCTAAGGCATCTACATATCTAGGGAAGAAATCAGATAAGATACTTTTATACTCTTGCTTTAAAGTGTTACTTCCTCTTTCAAACATTAATGAAGGGTTATTAAATCTAAATACTAAAGTATTTTCATCAAATGAAGCATTCCATTTTGTTAAATCTTTTTCAAACTCTTTTTTAAGAAGTGCAGGTAAAGTATTAATTGCTTTTATCTCTAATTCTTCTGAAGTAAGACCCTTTTCATTTATTGAATTTACAGAAATTGCATCTACTCTATAATAACCATTTAATAGCTTTTCTTCTACTTGTGCACACCATCTTTTACCTAGAATATTTGCTTCAACTACACTCTCTCCTGAATCAAAAGAAATTTGAATTCTTCTTACATCTTCATCATGTACGTCTCCACAAATATTTGGAGTATTGTCAGTTAAAACACCATATTCATCAATTGAAATCTGATTGTAAAACTGAGTTGCTTTAGGCTTTTTAGGAGTAATTACTTTACCAATACATCTTTGCTGAATATTTTTAGAGCTAAGTAGTTTTGCTGTTCTATTATCATTTAATTGTCTTGCGTACTCATAAACAGAAACACCTTTTTCATCTTTTGCATTTACTTTTGCACCATTACAAATTAAAAGTTCAGATATAAATGTATGCCCTTTTTTAACTGAGTCAATTAAAGGTGTATCAAAATAGTTATCTTGAGTATTTATTTGTGCACCCTTTGATACAAGAACCTTTGCCATATCAAAGTGGTTAAATCTCGCTGCAATATGTAAAGGTGTATAACCATACTCATCTTTTTTATCTATATTTTCTTCACTAATTAACTCATTTAACAGCATCATATCATTTACTCTAACAGCATAGTGTAAATCTTTTTCAACAAGTGAAGCTGTATTTTTAGTTGCACATCCTGAAAAAACTACTAGTATAAAAACTAAACTAAAAAAATATTTATTCATCAATTTCCTTATCTTTCATGTAAAGCATTTTGCTTTACTTTTAATATTGGTTTTAATATAAAGTCAAGTATTGTCTTTTTTCCTGTAATAATATCAACAGAAGCAACCATTCCTGGAATAATAGGCAATTTCTCACCATTACGTTCCAAATAATTTTTTTCTGTTTTAACAATTACTCTATAATAACTTTTACCTTCTTTTGATTCTTTATCTACAATACTATCCGCTGAGATCTCTACAATTTTTGCATCTAATCCACCATAAATAGAAAAATCATAAGCAGTGATTTTTACAATTGCCTTTTGGCTAGGGTTAATAAAAGCAATATCTTTTGGGTCAATCTTTGCTTCTACTAATAAAATATCACTTTGAGGAACTATTTCAACTAAATCAACACCAGGCTGAACTACTCCACCTATTGTATTAAAATATAACTGCTTTACTATTCCATCTACAGGAGAAGAGATAGTCGTTTTGGCAACCTTATCCTTATCTCCTACTAATCTTGCTTCAAATCTACTAATCATTCCCACTGTTTCTTGTAAGGTATTTGAAGCTTCTGCTCTAAAATTATTTAACTTTTCATCTACTCTACTTTTTGCCTCTTGAATAGCTAGTTCTGACCTTGTTACAGATAATAAAGCTGTTTCTAATTCAGAACTTACATCAGTGTACTCTTTTTCTATATTTAAAAGGTCATACCTAGACTTAACACCTCTTCTTACAAGTTTTTGAATAGTTTCTCTTTGTTCTTTTATAAGAGCAAAACTTTTCTTCAAGTTCTTAATAGTATTTTTTATTTCTCTTAATTCTTGTCTTTTTTGTCCACGTTGAGTTTCTAAAACATCAATAGAAGATTTTAATTCTTCATATCTATTAGATAAAAGTGTTTGTTCTAGTTTATCATATCCTGATTTATCCTCTAATACTTCCTTTGGAAACTCTAAAGTAGGAACTGGTTTTGTTAAATCCAAAGAAGCCTCAGCTTCAAGTCTTTGTCTAACAGCTAATAAACTTATATACTCTTGCTTACTCTCTTCTAGTGTTGCTTGAAATCTTGTTGTATCAATCTTCATTAAAGGAGTGCCTTTTTTTACAGACTCACCATCTTTTACCAAAATCTCAGAGATTATACCACCATCAAGGGATTGTACTCTTTGAATTTTATCAGAAGGAATAACTTTTCCATTTCCCCTTGCTAGTTCATCTACTTCTGCAAAGGCTGCCCAAAGAATTGCTAATGTAAAAAAAGAAATAATAAATATAAAAGTTAAGTTTGCTACTTTGCTAGGTGTTTCATTTGCATTTGAATAACTTGAATATACAAACTCTAAATCTTCATCAGGATTTTTATCAAGTCCATAAAGTTTATTAAACCACTTTTTTATCATTTTTTTGTACCTCTTGGTTTATTAAAAACTTCCTCTTTAGGACCATCAAAGGCAATTTGCCCATTTTCTACAATAATAACTCTATCCACTAAATGAAGTAATGATGTCTTATGAGTAACTATTACTACTGTTTTATCTTGAATAATTTTTTCTATTTTTCTAATAAATGCTTGCTCTGTCTGTTTATCCATTGAGTTTGTTGGTTCATCAAGCATTATAATATTTGGATTTGAAATAAGGGCTCTTGCTAAAGTAACAGATTGTCGTTCACCTCCACTTAAGCCTTCACCTCTTTCTCCAACCATTAAATCAAATCCTGCTTCATGTTTTCCTAAAAACTCATTAAGCCCTGCAACTTTTGAAACTTTTAAAAGTTCTTCATCAGATACGTATTGTTCTCCAATTGTTATATTATCTTTTATAGTTCCCATAAATAAGAAAGGTTCTTGAGGTACACACCCAATAGCTCTTCTTAAATCAACAGGGTCAATTTGCCTTGTATCTAAATCATCAACTAAAACAGAACCTGTAGTTGGTTCATAAAGGTTCATAATAAGTTTAAGAAGTGTTGACTTTCCAGAACCAATTTTTCCTAAAATTGCAACCTTTTCTCCGGCTTTTATACTTAAGTTTATATTTTTAAGAGTTTGGTGATTTTGCTCTTTGTATGCAAAATTTACATCTTTTAATTCAATTTTACCTTTTAATATAGGTCTACTAATATAAGTTTTATTCTCTTTTTCCACTGGCATTTTCATAACTTCATCTAAGTTACTTAATGAAAGCATTGTTTTATCAAACTTAATAATAAGCCCTACTAATTGAGAAACAGGAGCAATTACTCTTCCATTTAGAATCATAGCTGCAATAATTGCACCCATTGTTATATCACCCTCACTTGCAAGATAAACTCCTCCTGCAACAATTGCAATATTTGAAAACTGTGAAATAAAAGCAGTAAAATAAGTAATACTTTGAGATAAAAAATGCCCTTTATCCGCATAATGAACCGTTTTATTTACTGAATGATCCCAATTTGTTCTCATTCTATTTTGAGCTCTTACACTTTTAATGATTTCTAAACCAGTAACTGTTTCAATCATTGTAGTTTGTTTTATTTGCTCTTCTTTTACAGATTTTTCAATTATCTCTTTTAGAGGTCTTTGCATATACCAAGAAACAAGAATAGAGATAATCACTGTAGCAATAGTGATATATGCTAAAGGTCCAGCGATATAAAAAACAACTATTACAAATATAATAACAAAAGGAAAGTCAACAAAAGCTGCAATTGTTGCACTAGTAAAGAACTCTCTAACACTTTCAAAGGATTGTAATCTACTTACAAATTGACCTGTAGAAGCTGGTTTTGAGTTTATCTTTATATTTAGAACATGATTAAAAATTTTATTTGAAATGATAGTATCTGTTCTTTTACTTGCAACACCCAAAAAATAAGAACGCAAGACTTTTAAAACAAAATCAAAAAGCATTACAATACTAATACCAATAAATAATGCCCACATAGTCTCAATTGCATTATTTGGTAAAACCCTATCATAGACATTCATCGTAAATAAAGGGGTTGCTAGAATAAATAAGTTAATAAATAAAGAGACTAAAATAACTTGTTTATAAATACTTTTATTTCTAAATAGAGTTCCCCAAAACCATTGTTTAGGACTTTCTACTTCTATCTCTTTTTCTATTCTATTATTGAAGTTAAACTCTGGTTTTAAAATAACTAATTCACCAAGGTATTCAGAGTTTAATTTTTCTAAAGTCATCTCTGTTTCACCAGAACTAAGTCCAGGAAGAATAACTTTAGCTACTCCTTTTTTTTCATCATAATCAAGTAAAATACATGATCTATTTTTTTCAAGTAAAAGAACAGCAGGTAAAGCAAGTTTAGTAAGCTTTGTAATCTCTCGTTCAACAACCTTACTTGTAAGACCAATTCTTTTTGCAGCATCGATAAACATATCTAAATCTAAAGATTTATTATGTACTGGTAAGTTGAATTTTAAAGACTCTGCAGAAGCTTCTCTTTTATGATATTTTGATAGGAATATTAAACACTCTAAAAGAGAATCGACAGTTCTTCTATCTTTTAGAGTATTAAGACTTTCGTCTAACTTAGGCTTTTCTTGCAATTTGTAACCTTGATGATATTAATTTGAGTTAACTAATATTATCACTATATTGCTTATTTAACAATTCAAAAGAAGATAGAGTCTTTTTACTTGAAGAATCCTCATTTTTATTTAGAATATCATTAGTTTTTCCATCTAGTTCTAGCTCTTTTTTTAAATCAAGATTTAACTCTTTTCTAATTAACTCACTATCTGTATCGCTAATTAAACCTTCAAGTTCAGCCTCGATGTTGTTATCTCTCTTTTTAGGTTTAAAATCAATAATTCTTGGAGCGATGTTTGCACAATCCTGATTTTTAGAATTCACAACAGAGTCAGTAAGGTTTGATAAATTAAACATTAAATCATAATAGTTATTTATTAAAGCATACTCTACTTCAATTAATGTTTTAGTTGACTCATAAAGTTCTCTTTCTGCATCTAAGATATCAACAAAAGTTCTTGTTCCTGCTTGAAACTCACTTCTATAAACATCTACAATATTTACATTTGCTTTTACATATTGTTTTAACTCAGTTACTCTTCTTTTATATTTATCATGTTTCCCAAATAAAGATTTTATTTCAGCTACAATCTCTTGAGTAATATCATCTAATGTTTTCTTTTGCTCTGATAAAAAAACTTTTTCTTGAGCAGAAGTGATACTGTCTTTATTTCCATTAAATAAGTTCCAGTTTAAATTTAATCTAACATACCTTTCATCTGTTTGACCATTTTCTGGTAATTCTAAATCTTCATCAATTGAAGCTTTTAGTTCTAAATCTATTTTTGGCAAAAATGCTGAGTTTGCTTGAGCAATTTTTTCTCTTTGCATTTTTATTTTTTCTATTTGTTCTAATATTTTATAGTTACTAATAACTGCTTTTTTTATAGCATCATCTAAATTACTAGGGATTTTTGTTTCATCAATTGTAGGTCTACATGTTTTACCTTTAGGATTTTCACCTACTAATTTGAAATATGTAGCTAATGTTGTATCTCTTTTATCTTCTTCATCAATATATCTATCTCTTATAAAGTGCAGTTTTGATGAAACTTGATATGTTTCTAAAACCTCTCCACTAATACTCTCTTGTTCTTTTGCAATAGCTAAGTTCTCTTCATTAATTTTTATCATAGACTCAGTTAATTTCAATACTTCATCTGATTGAACAAGGCCAGTGTAAGATTTTACTGTTTCTAAAATTGTATTTTCTATAGCATAAAAACTTCTATGTTTATTTGCTAAATCTTGGTATTTTGTTTGTGCAACCTGAGAAGGAGTTAATCCACCATCATAAATAAGCTGTCTTAAAACAATTGCAGCATTGTATCCATTTTGTTTAGTCCACTCTCCATCAGTATCAGGGATTGGATCCTCATCTCTTTTTTCTCTTTCTCTTCCACTTTGATAGTAAGACTCTATATCTAATGTAGGTAAATAACTTCCTCTTCTCTCATCTACATACATTCTATAGGCTTCTTGATTTTTTCTTTCTGCCATTACATTTGGATTTGTACTTAATACTTTCTCAACACTATCTTTTAAACTAGTAGCAAAAAGTGATGTCACAGATTGATATAAAAACAAACTCAAAAGAATTACTTTTATGTTATTATTAGATTTCATTATGTTCCCTTAAATAATCATTTCTTGCAAAACTGATTATTTTATTATATAATTATTTTTACATTCTATCATAAAAAGATTAAAAAAACATGGAAAATTACACAAATAATAAAAAAAGTTTTAAAATTATAAAAGAACATCTAAATATTCTATATATTGAAGATGAAAAAAATATAAGGATCAAGCTAAAGGAAGCTCTAGAGCTTATAGTATCGAGTGTTTATGATTGTGAAAATACTGAACAAGCAAAACATATTTTAAATAATAAACGAATCGACATAATAATCTCTGATATTAATTTAAAAGATGAAAATGCACTTGAGTTCATAAAAAATATAAGGAAAAATTATGTAACTATTCCAATAATTTTACTATCTGCCTACACAGAAAAAAATTATTTATTGGAAGCAACAAAATTAAAACTTGTAGATTATTTAGTAAAACCTATTGATTTTAAAATACTAAATAATGCGATAGAAAATGCGGCCCAAGAGCTAATTGACTATGGAAATTATATTGTTGATTTTGAGAATAATACCTCTTATAATGTTCTTCATAAGAAGTTATTATCTAAAGATAGCAATAAAGAGTTAACATTAACAGCAAAAGAGATAGAACTACTTGAGTATCTTATTTCAAACAGTAATAGAGTACTTTCACATGATGAAATAAAAAATAAGTTATGGATTGATGCATATGAAATTACAGACTCGGCACTTAAAAACTTAATAAATAAATTAAGAAAAAAAGTAGGAAAAGAATCAATCAAAAATATTTCAGGTGTTGGTTTTAAAATAGAGTTATCTTAAAACCTTAACTCTTTAAACTCTTTGACTAACTCTAATTGTCTTTGAGAAATATAATGCTCTAGAATTTTCCTATCTCCAAATGACAACTCATAAATAAAGATTATTTTACTGTAGTCATTATCAAGTTTTTCTACCTTATAAACTAAAGCTTTTATGGCAATTCTTTCTTTATGGACTATTTTATTATCAAAAGAAGCTTCATGTTCTGTTTTAAAACCTATTACAATATCTACCTTATCACCTGAACGCAACTTATTTGTTATATTTTTTGCCCTAAAAGAGATTGCGTTTGAAGCAAGAGATTCTACTTTGTAGTTATATCTTTCACTATTTGCAAAAATAGAAGCTGTAAAAAGTTCATCAGGGTCAACCCTAACTGTTTTTCTATCTTTAGCACTTGTATCTACTTCATGTAAATCTTTTAAACAAAGAGTATTACTAACCTCATCATAGCTATCAAACTTTGCATTTACAATTTTATCTTCAAAATGAATAGTTGTCTTTTTTTCATATTTGATTGCTTTTACTTGTATCTTTTCAGCTTTTACTCGTATTTTATCTTTTTCGATATTTACAATAGAAGCATTATGAATAAAAGGAACTCCCCTGTAATGGTTTATCAACTCAAGTTGATTATTATTTAACTTTAACTCATATAAATCTTTATATAAATCATCTTCACTCTCTTCTTCACTACTCTCAATTTTTTCAATTGAAGTTAACAGTGATGAAATCAAAGTATCATAGTTCACAGGCTTTTGAATAAACTCATTTATTCCAAGCTTTTTAAACTTCATAATATTTTCTTCATATGCATGGGCAGAGATAATTATTATCTTTGTCTTTGGACTAAATTCCAATAGTTTTTCAATAAACTCATGTCCATCCATTTGAGGCATTGTTAAATCAGTCAAAACTAAATCAGGTAAATTCTTTTTAAAAACCTCTAAACCAATTAGCCCATTATCAGCGATATAAACCTCTTTAAAAAGTTTACCCACAAAGTTTTTCATCTGCTTTTGAATATGTTTACTATCTTCAACAACTAAAACACTATATTCACTAGCTTTATTTTTTAACTTTATTAATTCAGACACTTTCACCCCTTAGTACTATTTCAAAACAAGCACCATCATCTTTGTTGTATGCTTTGATTTTACCTTCTAAATGTTTTTCTACAATTGTCTTTGACATATAAAGACCTAAGCCAGTTCCTTCTAATTCATCTTTAGTAGTAAAATATGGCTCAAAAATTTTATCTTTAATCTCTTCAGAAATACCACCTGCATTATCCAAAACTTGAATAATAATGTTCTCACCATCTAAATATTCATAAACATCTATTTTTTTGTGTTCTATTTCTCTTTGAACTAAAACTTCTTTTGCATTTTTTAAAATATTTATAACTACTTGTAAAAACTCTTTTTCAAAACTATTAACTTTTCTATTTGAAGTAAACTCTTGATTCACTTCAATATTATTATTCTCTAAAGTTTTTCCCATAACAGAAAAGGCATCTTTAAATACATCTTTTATATAAAAACTCTCTTTTTGTTTATTAGGTTTAAAGAAGTTTCTAAAGTCTTCAATTGTTTGAGATAAATATTGTGTTTGAGATATTATGTCTTGAGCATTTTCTTTTAGTGCTTCTTTATCTAGCATATCAAGGTCAACATCCATTAAGATATTATTAGCACTCATTGCTACTACTGAAATAGGTTGCCTCCATTGGTGAGCAATCATACTTATCATCTCTCCCATTGCAGCATGTCTTGATTGAGCAATCATTAACTCTTCTTTATCTTTCAACTCTTCTTGTAGTCTTACCTCTTTTGTTATCTCTTGCTTGATTGCCATATAGTTTATAATTTTTTTATCTTTTTTAGAAAAAATAGGGAAAATGATAGCTCTTTCCCAAAACTCTTTTTTATTTTTACTGATATTCTTAAAAATTCCGCTCCAAGTTTTACCTGAAGAGATTGTTTCCCAAAGATTATTGTACTCTTCTTCACTCATAGTATCAGCTTGTAAAACATCTATATTTTTCCCTGTAATTTCAGAAAAGCTATATCCACTTACTTTTGTAAAGTGAGAATTAACATATTCAACCTCACCTTTTGTATTTGTAATCACAAAAGAAATAGGTGCTTGTTCTACTGCTTGCCTTAAGATAGAAAGTTCATTTTGAATTAATGCAAACTCAGTAACATCTTGAATAGTTCCAATAACTAAATCTACTTCTTTATTTTTATTTTTTTTAAACTCAATATTGCAGTTTACATGTCTTATCTCTTTATCAGACTGTCTTATTATTCTATATTCAGTTCTATAACCTCTACCTTTATGTTTCCCTAGAAAAAACCTTTTTACAACACTTTCTCTATCTTCTTCATGGGTAAAGTTTTTTATTAAATCTTCTAAAGTGATTTTTGTTTCATCATCTAAGCCAAATACTGCTTTTATATTATTTGATAAAGTTAAAACATTCTCTTTAAAGTCATACCTAAAGTGTCCAAGATTTGACATCTTTTCTGCTTTTAAAAGATTTTTTTCACTTCTCAATAGGTTAACTTCAAGTTCCTTTTGTTTTGTTACATCAGTATGGAAACCAACCATTCTAATAGCTTTACCCTTTTCATCAAAGATAGTTTTCCCTCTATCTAAAATCCAAACCCAATGTCCATCTTTGTGTCTTAGTCTATGTACATTTTCATAGTGGGTTGTTTCTCCTCTATGATTTGCTTTTATATCATTTGTAGCTTTTTCAAAATCTTCAGGATGAACCAATTTCTCCCATGACTCTAAAGAACTAGGAAGCTCTTCATCTTTATAACCAAGCATACCTTTCCATATTTTTGAAAAATAAACTTCATTTGTACGCAAATTCCAATCCCATAAACCGTCATTTGAACCATTTATTGCATACTCATATCTTTGAGATAAAACTCTATTCTTATTTGAAATTTTCATTATAGTTCTATGTTTTTTATAAATATTATTTACAAAATAAATTAATACTAAAAATACTCCAAGAGAGATACAAAAACTAAATAGCATGTAGTAGTCTCTTTTTTTATTTGCATTTACATAAAACTCTTTATAATCACTTGTATCTAAAGTAACTCTAATTCCACCTCTTATATCTCCTATTTCATAGCTTTGTGAAGTATGGCACTCCATACAAGCTCTCGTTACAGTTAATGCCGCCATATAGTTTAGTTTGTTTCTATTTTTATTAAACTCAAAAACTTCTGAAATATTTTTTTTCTCAAACTCTTTTAAAACTCTTCTTTCAAAATAGTTAGGTTTATTATCTTCATTGTTAGGATTTAAACTTGTGATTTTATAGCTTTGGATATTACTTCTATTAGAAAGGTCAAAAATCTGTTTTGTCATATCAATAGGACTAATTCTTGTATAACTTTCATACTCTTTTACATAAACCCCATTATTTGTAGTGTTCCACATCTTCATAGTAAGAAAACTGCTAAAACTCATTCTTGCTTCTTTTAAGATATTGTTCTCAAAGATTTTAATTTGATTAGAAATAGAAAAATTTATATAGTAAATTTGTAATAGAAATCCAAGGGTTACAACAAAGACAGTAAGTAAGACAGCTTTCGTTTGTTTCATTATTTCTCTTTCGATAATAAAAATATTATCTATTATATATAACTTTACTAATATTTTATCTTATTAATATTTAATATTTTTTTTACAATTTTGACCAAGTGATAATTTAAAAAGTCATAATATTTATAATTTATTGGTTAAAATACTATATAAATACAAGAGGAGTTAGATTTTGAAAAAATTATTATATTTACTTCTTCCTCTACTTACTCAACTTCTTTTAGCAAATACCAAACTTACTAAAGAAGAGACCTCTTTTTTAGTAAATCATAAAGAAATAAAAGTTTGTATTGACCCTAACTGGATGCCTTTAGAAATGAATCAAAATGGCAAACATATAGGTATGACAGCTGATTATTTAAAACTTTTAGAAAAAACTTTAGATATTAAGTTTACAATGGTTCCTACAAAAACATGGGTAGAGTCCCTTACTCTTGGAAAAGAAAAAAAGTGTGATATCTTTTCTTTAGTTATGCCAACTAAAGAGAGAAGAGAATTTTTAAACTTTACAAAATCTTATCTTGAAATTCCCCTTGTTCTTGCAACAAAAGATAATGAAATCTTTATTGATGATATTACAAAAGTAAATAAATCCATGGGTATAGTAAAAGGTTATGCTTATGCAGAAATCTTAAAAAACAAATATCCTGATTTAAATCTAGTTTATGTAAAAAATATTGATGAAGGGCTAAAAAAAGTAGACCAAAATGAATTATTTGGTTTTGTTGGCACTTTGTCAACTGTTGGTTATCATATTCAAAAAGAGTATGTTGGAAATCTAAAAATAGTTGGTAAATTTGACCAAAAGTGGAACTTAGGAATAGGAGTAAGAAAAGATTACCCTATTTTAGTATCAATTTTAAATAAAGCTATTGATGATATTAGATATGAAGAACACCAAACTATTTTAAATAAATGGTTATCAATTAAATATGAAAAGATAAGCTATAAATATCTATTTGAAATAGTTTTAATCTTTTTTGTAATTTTAACAATCATTTTATTTGTAAATAGAAAATTATCAAATGAAGTTCAAAAAAGAAAAAGAGTTGAAAGTCATTTAAGTCGTGTTATTCAAGGTGCAAAACTAGGTACTTGGACTTGGTATATGAATGCAGATAAAAACATAATAAATGAAAGATGGGCTGAAATAATCGGCTACACAAAAGCTGAGTTAAAAAATAAAAATCATTTATCTTTTATACTTGAAGAGGACAAACCTTTAGTTGATAAAGCAATTCAAGCTCATATTAATGGACAAAAGTCTTATGAGGCTTGCTTTAGAATGAGAGCAAAAGACGGCTCAATAAAGTGGATTTTATCAAATGGAAGTATTGTTAAAAAAGATAAAAAAGGCAATCCAGAGATAATGGCTGGAATTCATCAAGACATAACAGAGAATAAAAAACTTGAACTTGAACTAAAAAACCAAAATGAGTTTATAGTTCAACAATCAAGACAAGCTGCTATGGGTGAGATGCTAGAGAATATTGCCCACCAATGGAGACAACCTCTTTCTATTATAACTACTTCAGCAAGTGGAGTTAAGATTAAAAGTGAGCTTTCTGACCTTAGCCAAGAACAACTATTTGAATTCATGGATCAAATTATGAAAAGTAGTATGTACTTATCACAAACAATTGAAGACTTTAGAAACTTTTTCAAATCAGATAAAGAAGTAACAGTTGTAAATACAGATAATCTAATAGAAAAGTCACTACAGTTCTTAAAATCAAAAATCAATCATAGAGAGATTGAAGTGGTTAAAGAGATTCAAATAAATGAACTTTGTGTCTATGAAAATGAGCTTATTCAAGCATTGATAAATATCTTTAGCAATGCAATAGATGCCCTAGAAAAAGTAGAAAACAGAAGATACATATTTATAACCGTAAAAGAGTCTACAAACAACTATATAATTAAGATAAAAGATAGTGCTTTAGGTATAGATTCAAAAATCATACAAAGAATTTTTGATCCATACTTCACTACAAAACATCAAAGTCAAGGTACTGGGATTGGACTATATATGACTAAGGAAATTATTGAAAAGCATTTTTTAGGTAAAATAGAAGTTACAAATGAAGATTTTAACTATCAAGAAACTCAATACAAAGGAGCTTGTTTTAAAATCAAAATTCCTAAAAATGGTTAGATATTTATGAAAAAACTTTTTAAAACAACTTTAGTTGCTGCTATTTTAGGTGCTATTTTTAGTTATGGTACCTTGAAATTTCTTTATTATAAGATGGAACAAGAACTTATTACTTATCTAGTTTTAAATGAAGAGGCGAAAAAGCTTCAAGATATTTATGCTTTATGTAATGGTTTACTAACTACAAACCCTACAAAAGAGAACTTAACAAGCTGTAATAATATTGTTTCAAAGGCAGAAAACATCTCAACTCAGATAGAAGAAAAGTGTCCATATATAAGTTTTTACACTACTTATATAAATAATTTAGAATAAAAAAAAGGAAACCCTATAAGGTATTATTATAATACCAAGGTTTCCTTTTTAGATATGCATGAAATTAATCTTTGTAAGAATACTCCCTTTTTTCTAAAGATATCCTTAATTTTTCATAAGTTTTACTTATAGTAAAAACTGTAAACAAAATTTTTATTATTTGTATTGTAACAATAATTATATATTATAACCCTCTATTTGATTAATTTGAAATGTAATTTTGGTATAATATCTTCATGAACATGAAATACATCAACAAAGAGTTAGCACTAAAATATTTAGACTATGATATAAAGCTATATAAAAACATCCTTGATGGCTTTAAAGAGCAGTACAATAGTCTCAACTTTTTAAAGCTTGAAGATACCTCATTTTTCAAAGAAGTTCACCAATTAAAAGCTATTAGTAAAAATATTGGAGCAAGTGAACTTTTTAAACTTGCAGAAGATATGAATAAAAATAAGACCAGAAAAAGTGAAACACAACTTCAAGAAACTTTAGAAAATGTATTAAGTGAAATAAATGAAGTTTCACTAACAGATATAAACAACACTACAGATACTACATGTGAACACCACACAAAAGAAGAACTTTTTGAACAAATCTTAAATGGTGCTATAAAGAATCGTCCAAAAAAAGTAGAAGAGCCTTTAGAAAAATTAAAACAAAATCAAAACCTTACAGAAGATGAAAAACTTCTAATCTCAAAGCTAGATAAAGAAATTAAAGTATATAATTTTAGGAACATAGTAAATATTCTTTCAAAATAGGAAAATTATGCCTAAACCTTTAATTCTTATCGTAGATGATAACCAAGCAAATATAAAAATTCTTGTTGAATTCCTTTCAAAGGACTATGAAGTTGTTGTATCAATGACTGGTGAATCTGCCCTTGAAATAATCGATGAAGAAGAGATTGACCTTGTATTACTGGATATTTTCATGCCTGATATGGATGGGTTTGAGGTTTGTGAAAAAGTCTATGAAAAACATGATATGTATGATATTCCTATTATTTTTGTAACTGCTAGTAGTAATGATGATGATATAGAAAGAGGTTTTAACCTTGGAGCTGTGGATTATGTTACGAAACCTTTTAGAAAAGTTGAAATCCTATCAAGGGTAAAAACTCATATTCTTTTAAAGGACTACAAAAACAACCTAGAAGAAAAAGTAAAAGAAGAGATTGAAAAAAATAGACTAAAAGAAAAAATCATGTTTCATCAATCAAAACTTGTAAGTATTGGTGAGATGACAAACAGTATTGCCCATCAATGGAGACAGCCTCTAAACTCTATTAACTCAGCTGTTATGGGTATTGATACTTGTATGATGAAAAATCACATTGAAAATGAAGAGATAAATCAAAAACTAGAAGAGATAGAAATTCAAACTCAATATATGTCTAAAACTATTGAAGACTTTAGCAATTTTTTAAATCCAAACAAACATAAAGGTAATAATGATTTAAGAGAGATCGTTAGAAAAACCCTTACAATTATTCATACAAAATTCTCAAAAAACAACATTAACTACGAAATAATAGAAAAAAACAAATCTATAGTCTCTTGTATTGAAGGCGAGATTATTCAAGTATTAATCGTAATCCTTAACAACGCTGTAGATGCACTAAAAGAGAATGAAATAACTAATCCACAAGTTACTATTGAAATAGATACAAATAAAATAGCTATCACAGATAATGCAGGCGGAATAAAAAAAGACAATCTAGATAATGTATTCCTTCCATACTTCACAACTAAAAAAGCTGATGAAGGTCTTGGGATTGGACTTCATTTAGCAAAAGCTATTATCGAAGAATCAAACAATGGAAAACTTTCAGTAGAAAATGTAGATTGTGGGGCTAGATTTGAGATTGAATTTATTAGATAAACTTCATTAGAAATAAAATTGGATATTTGAATAAAAATATTTAAATTTGAAAACTTTAACTAGATTGATTGTAAATAAGAGTTAAAAGTAACAGTGGTGCGAATGGTGAGAATCGAACTCACACTCCGAAACCGGAATGGGATTTTAAGTCCCACGCGTCTACCTATTCCGCCACACTCGCACATGTTAAAAAATGGAGGAGGTAGCCGGACTCGAACCAGCGCATACAGGATTTGCAATCCCGGGCATTACCAACTTTGCTATACCTCCACAAATTGGAACGAAATTATATCAAAACTACCTTAATTTTTTTTTAATCCTTGGAGTTTCTTTCTACCTTTATTAAATAAACACCAGAAAAAATCACTATAATAGCCCCTAACATGGTCAATCTATCAGGGATGTCATTAAAAATAATCCATCCTAATAAAGTTGCACTTATTATCTCTAAATACTGAAAAGAGGCTAATAAACTTGCATTTGCATAATACAAAGCATTTGAAATCAACAACTGACTTACTATAGTAACTACAGCTAAAAGAAAAACCAACCACCATAAAGAGTGGTCTATTTTATTAAAAGATAAAACCTCTAAATCAAAAGGCTGAGCCAGTAAAAAGAGTACAGAAGTAAAAACTGAAGCTATAATTCCTATCCAAAACTGCATTGTTAAAACATCTTTTATATCTTTTGATACTCGTATTGTCATAAGATAAAGAGCATAAAATATTGCTGCAAGAATAGGTAGTATTGCAGCTGTTCCATAAGCTGACCAATTAGGTCTTATAATAATCATTGTCCCAAGGAGCCCAACAAACAATACAATAACTAAAGCTCTCGTAACTTTCTCTTTTAAAAAAACTATTGATAAAACAGTTAAAACCAAAGGTTCTATAAAAAATAGTGCTATATTATTTGCTAAAGGCAAATACATCAAGCCCCAAAAGAGTAAAAACATACAAGAAGAGATAAAAAAAGCCAAATACAAATATATAGTTTTAAAGGCTCCAATTTTTTTTCGTAAAACTCTTGCCACAAAATATATCAAAACTGCTTGTAATAAAAATCTGAAAAAAGTAATTTGCATTGGAGAATAGGTACTAGAAAGCCACTTACCTATTGCATCTGAAAAAGGAATAATCAATACTGCAAG
Source organism: Arcobacter sp. F155 (assembly GCF_004116455.1). Taxonomy (NCBI): domain Bacteria; kingdom Pseudomonadati; phylum Campylobacterota; class Epsilonproteobacteria; order Campylobacterales; family Arcobacteraceae; genus Arcobacter; species Arcobacter sp. F155. The sequence continues at coordinate 168,144 of NZ_PDJU01000004.1, read as the reverse complement.
AAGCATTAAAATCATTCCTTTTTGAGTATCCTTTCTAGCACTATTTAAAATAATATTCTCCTATTAAAATATTGGAACTAACTTATGTCCTTGTGTTTGCCATCCAATAAGTGATATAAAACCATCAGCAATGATATGCATTTCTTTTGGAATACTACTGTTATCTACTTTAAAAACCTTTGTAGCAACAGCACATACTTCCATTCTAACACCAAGTTTTGCTAATCTTTTAATTGAATCTTGAATCTCTTGAAGTTTCTCTTCATTTTCCATCTCAAAAGCTTCATCTTGTTTTGTACTTAGAAACTTCACTGTTTCACCAATAAATACCAAAACCATATTTGGTTTTACACCTTGAGAAACTAGTCCTTTATGTGTACCTTCAATTATTTGTAAATAAAAAGCTGTCTTATTTACGTTTGTAAAGTCTATTAAAAATACACTTTTTGTCTCTTTTACTCCATTTAGAGCAACACTATCATTTATCTCTTTTGCATTTACAAAACTAACTGCACAGAAAAAAGTCAATAGTAAGGCTATGATTTTAAATCTATTTTTCATAACTATTCCTTATTAAAGTATTTATTTTAACTATAATATTTATTTATGAAAAAAGTTCTTATTGTAATAGAGAAAAGTTAATATTAGATTTTGAAGTTTATAAATGAAACATATTTTATTAATGAGAATATTATATAAATAGAAGCAGGAAAGTTTAAAAACTTTCCCATGCTTCATCTGCTTTAGAACTTGATACCGTTTGCTTACCTAATTTTGAGTTTTCTTTTCTTTTTATCTCAAAACCTTTTGTAGTTGGTGTTTCAAACTCTTTTGCTTTTACTTCATTTTTTCCTATAAACTCTTTTTCATCTGCTGAACTAACAACTAGTTTAGCAATAGAGTCAGTCTGTTCTGCAATAGTGTGTGTAATATTTGAGATGCTTACATTCTCTTGTGTTTGTTTATCTAATTGATTTACAGCATCGTTTATTTGTTCGATTCCAGATCTTTGTTCTTGGGCAGCTTCAGATATAGATTTAATTACTTGCGTTGTTTTTACAATACTTTCATTTAACTCTTCGTAACCATTTATCATCTTATCTGCACCAGCTTTACCAATTCTTGTTTTCTCTGTTGCATTTTCTACTAAGTCTTTTATCTCTTTTGCAGCCTCTGCACTTCTTGTAGCTAAGTTTCTAACTTCTTGTGCAACTACTGCAAAACCTTTTCCAGCTTCACCTGCTGTTGCTGCTTCAACTGCTGCATTTAGTGATAAAATATTTGTTTGGAATGCAATCTGGTCAATAACAGTAATTGCATCTGCGATAGCTTGAGTTTGCTCATTAATATCGTCCATAGATTTAACTGTTGTTGCGGCTAATCCTTTACCAACTTCTACTGATTTTGATACATCATTTGCATGAGAAGACATTTTTGTAATATTTTCTGTATTTGAAACAATCGTACTTGTAATCTCTTCTAAGGCTGCTGCTGTCTCTTCTAGAGCGGCTGCTGTCTCAGTTGAGTTTCTATTTAAAACATCAACATTTTCAAGTAAAGTATCTGAGCTTTTATCTAAAGTAAGGCCATTCTCTTTATTGTCTCTTAGCATTTCATTAATGATTCTAGATAAATCATTTATCGCTAACTCAATTTTACCATCAGCATTTTGAATACTATCTCTAAAATCTAACTTGCTGTATTGAGATAAAACTTCAAGCATAATATTTATATCTTTTCCGATACTACTTTGAAGATTTTCTAACATCTCATTTATCTGAATTTGTAGTTTTTGTAGATTTTCATTATCTGTATTTTTCTCTACTTTTACATCTAAGTGTCCATTTCTAATTTCTGAAACTACTCTTGTAACATCATTTATTAGTTGTTCATCTTGTTCTATTAATGATTTCGTTTTATCAATATTTCGATTAACTACTTTTGACATTTTTCCAATTTCATCATCTGAACTAGCTTCTAAATGGTTTACTTCTGATGTTTCTTTATTTAAGTAACTAAAGAAGTTTAAAATACCTTCTTCAAATCTTTTAATAGGATTTACAATAAGCTTATTAGTCACAAATGCCATAACTAAACTAACAAGAATAGTTAATACTAAAACAATAACCAGCCCTTGAATGATTATTCCATTTATTTGCTCATTTGTCTCATCTTGCATTATAGATATTTGTTTTTCAATATCATCAACATAAACACCAGTTCCAACTATCCAATCCCATTTATCAAACCTTTGAACAAATGATAGTTTTGGTTGAGGCTCTTTTTCTCCTGGTTTTTCCCAGTAATAGTCAACAAAACCACCCTTTTTATCTGCATTTGCAACTTTTACAATCTCTCTATAAACATATTTTCCATTTGGGTCTTGTAAGTCTTTTAAATTTTTTCCAGCTAAAGAAGCATTTGCTCCATGCATTACTACAGTATGATTAGAATCATTTATCCAATAATACCCATCAACACCATATCGCATCTTTGCTATTTGCGCTAAAGTCTCTTTTTTCACAAGAGCTGATACATTATCAACATATTCACCTGTACCAATAACCCAATTATATGGCTTAAATAGTTTTACATAAGATACTTTTCCCTGAGGTTTTTCAAAACCTGGTTTAGGCCATACATAATCAACATACCCCTCAGAGTTGTTTTTTGCAACTTTTGCAAACTCATGGAAAATTCTTTTTCCACCTTTATCTTTGTATGCTGACATATCTTTATTATCAAGTTGTGGTTTAATTGGATGCATAACAATCTTAGCATCTGTATCATTTATCCAAAAGTAACCAGTTTTTCCAAAACGTGATGACTTAATAAACTCTTTGATAATAGCTTTTAACTCAGCTTCTGAAAGTTTCCCTTTATATTTATTATAAATACCTGTTACAGCATTGTGGATTAAGTTAGTTTGTTCAAATAAATAAGATTCAACTTCTTTTTTAACATTCTCTTTTGAAGTTCTAGCATAGTTATTTTCTACTGATTTCAATACAAGAGAAACATAGTTACTTAATTCATCTTTCTTTGAAGTGTAAGCACTAGTTCTAAACTTTTCAATTGAACTCTTAGATGCTGATTGTAAAGAAATAATTGACTCTATTGTTAAAGCAATAGCAACTACTACAATCGAGCTAATTACAATTACCAACAGTTTTATTTTTAAACTTAAATTTTTCATTAAGACTCCTTCTTCTCTTCTATTTAAATTATATTACTTTTTAGTTACAAAGTAAATTTAAATATAACTGAAAGTTATTCTTGTATAAATACTTAGCAACTGTTTACTATATATTCAAGCATAGGAAGAATTAAAGAGAAGAATAATAACTACCATATAAATATTATTAAGCTCTTAAAAGAAGTCCAATATTACGGTAATAATTTTTTTACTGTATATAAACAGCTACTGTTTTATGGTAGATAGAGAATATTTTTTTTGAATTTAAGATTTTAATAATAATTATTGATTCTGTAATAAAAAAGAAAGTTATTTTGAAAACTTAAACAGTAAAATTAGTTCGAAAATAAAGGTTTTTTGTGATTTTAAATAATTGGTAAAGTTAAATTTGATTGATTATAAAAGAAAAGTGGCAGTGAGTGAGGGATTCGAACCCTCGGAGGCGTGAACCTCGCCGGTTTTCAAAACCGGTACTTTCGACCAACTCAGTCAACTCACTACAACATTAATAAGTGGTGCGAATGGTGAGAATCGAACTCACACTCCGAAACCGGAATGGGATTTTAAGTCCCACGCGTCTACCTATTCCGCCACACTCGCACTTATTGGTAGATTTAAAAAACATGTTGTTTCTTAAATTGGACTGGAATTATAATAGCTTTTTTTTTATTTGTCAAGAGTTTTTTTAAAAAAATTCAAAAAATTTTAAAATTTAATTATTTAATCATTTTTGAACAGCAAAAAAAGTATAATATCCGACATATAATAATAGCGCTATTAAAGGATATTAATTGAGAAGTAATGAGATAAAAAAAGGGTACGATAGAACGCCTCATAGGTCACTATTAAGAGCTACGGGACTAAAAGACGAAGATTTTGATAAACCATTTATTGGAGTAGCAAACTCTTTCATTGAACTAATTCCAGGACATTTCTTTTTAGATAAAGTTTCAGCAATCATAAAAGAAGAGATTAAAGCAAATGGATGTGTTCCTTTTGAGTTTAATACAATTGGTGTTGATGATGGTATTGCAATGGGACATGATGGGATGTTATTCTCACTTCCATCAAGGGAGTTAATTGCAAACTCTATTGAAACAGTAATGAATGCACATAAACTAGATGCAATGATTGCTATTCCAAACTGTGATAAAATCGTTCCAGGTATGATTATGGGTGCATTAAGAGTTGATGTTCCAACTGTATTTGTTTCTGGTGGACCAATGCAAAAAGGTCATACTAAAGACGGTGACCCTATTGATTTAGCAACTGCATTTGAAGCTGTTGGTAAGTTTGAAAAAGGTGACATGAATGAAGAAGAGTTAAAAGATATCGAGTGTAATGCCTGTCCAAGTGGTGGTTCATGCTCTGGTATGTTTACAGCTAACTCAATGAATACTTTAATGGAAGCTATGGGAATTGCTCTTCCTGGAAATGGAACAATCTTAGCACTTACTCCTGAAAGAGAAGAGTTATATAGAAAAGCAGCAAGAAGAATTTGTGAAATTGCAAAAGATGAAAAAGCAAGAGAAGATTACAAATTAAGAAATATCTTAAATGAAAATGCTGTAAGAAACGCTTTTGCTGTTGATATGGCAATGGGTGGTTCTTCAAATACAGTATTACATATGCTAGCAATTGCAAAAGAAGCTGGTGTTAACTTCAACTTAGAAGATATTAACTCTATTTCTAAAAGAGTTTCTCATATTGCTAAAATTTCTCCATCTTTATCTACTGTTCACATGGAAGATATCAATAAAGCTGGTGGTGTAAATGCAGTTATGAAAGAGATGTCAAAAAGAGGTGATGATATTCTAATTGATAACCCAACTATTGGTGGAATTTCTACATTAGAAAAAATCAAAGATGCCCAAATCAAAGATACAAATATTATTCACACTATTGATAATCCATATTCAGAAGTTGGTGGATTAGCGATTCTTTATGGTAACTTAGCAGAACAAGGTGCTGTTATCAAAACTGCTGGTATCACAGGAGATAGAGTTTTCACAGGAAAAGCTGTATGTTTTGATGGACAACCAGAAGCAATCAAAGGTATTGTAGAAGGTAAAGTTCAAGCTGGTAACGTAGTTGTTATTAGATATGAAGGTCCAAAAGGTGGTCCAGGTATGCAAGAGATGTTAGCACCTACTTCACTTATCATGGGAATGGGACTTGGAGATAAAGTTGCTTTAATCACTGATGGTAGATTCTCAGGAGCTACTAGAGGAGCAAGTATCGGTCACGTATCACCTGAAGCAGCAGAAGGAGGAATGATTGGTTTATTAAAAGATGGTGATGAAATTCACATTGATGTTGACCAATATATCTTATCTGTAAACTTAACAGATGAAGAAATCGCTAAAAGAAAAGCAGAGTTTACACCTCTTAAAAAACCTCTTAACTCTTCTTGGTTAGGACAATATAGAGCACTTGTAACAAATGCAAGTTCTGGTGCAGTTCTTAAAACTGACCTTTAGACCACTTAATAAAGTATGAGAATTCTCATACTTTATTTTCACAATTTCTACACTTTGTATTAATCTTTTATTTACAATTTATTCAAAAATAGTTTACATTTAGCTATTATAATTCTTTAATAAATAATATTAAAAGGATAAATGAAAATGTTAAAGAAACTATTTTTCACAGTAATATTTATAGCTACATGTTCATTTGCTCAGTCAGTTGACTTTCAAATGGCAGACAAAGATATAAAGAGAGTAGCTCCAAGTAACCCAAATCAAATTTTATCATTTAATGAGAGCATCAAAGACCCAATGAAATCGGTCGTAAATATTGCAGCGAAAAGAAGAGTATCTTCAAATGCAGGAAATATTCCATTTCAAATGTTTAATGACCCATTTTTAAGAAGATTCTTTGGTGACCAATTTAATGAACAATTTGGTCAAAATAGAATTCAAAGATCACTTGGTTCTGGTGTAATCATCTCAAAAGATGGATATATCGTAACAAACAATCATGTTATTGAAAATGCAGATGAGATTATCATTACTATTGCAGACAATCCAAAAGAGTACAATGCAAGAGTTATAGGAAAAGATTCAGATAGTGATTTAGCAGTTATTAAAATTGAAGGTAACAACTTCAATGCAGTTAAATTTGGATACTCTGAAAACCTACAAGTTGGTGATTTAATCTTTGCTATTGGTAACCCATTTGGTATAGGTACAACAGTAACTCAAGGTATTATCTCAGCACTAAATAAAGACCATGTAGGTATCAATAGATATGAAAACTTTATCCAAACAGATGCTTCAATCAACCCAGGAAACTCTGGTGGTGCTTTAGTTGATAGTAGAGGTGCTTTAATTGGTATTAATAGTGCTATTATCTCTAAATCTGGTGGTAACAATGGTATTGGTTTTGCAATTCCTGTTTCTATGGTAAAAGATGTGGTTAAAAAACTTATTGAAGATGGAAAAGTTACAAGAGGATATCTTGGAGTTGTTATTGGAGAGCTTGACCAAAGAGTTTCTAAACTATATAAAAGATCAAGTGGTGCACTTATTTTAGATGTAGCAAGTGATACACCAGCTTCAAAAGCAGGATTAACAAGAGGTGACTTAATCTACTCTATCAATAATATTCCAATCAAAGATAGAAAAGATTTACAAAATGTTATTGCATCATTTAAACCAAATCAAACGATTTCTGTAAAACTTGAAAGAAATAAAAAAGATGTAAAAATCAATGTAACTCTAGGGAATAGAGCTGGGCTTGTAACTTCTGATGCAAATAATGGAAAGTTCTTAGGTGGACTTTTATTATCAGAACTTAACTCAAAAGTTATCAAAAGATTTAGACTAAGCTCAAATACAAAAGGTGTATTAGTAGTAAATGTTGAGCCAAACTCTGATGCAGAAAAAGTTGGATTTGAACCAGGAGATGTTATTATTCAAATAGAAGATATTGAAGTAAAAAGCTTCCCTGATATGCAACAAGCAATTAGAAAGTATAATAATAAACTAAAAAGAATTTATATAAATAGATATGGTCAAACAATCATTCTAGCTATAAAATAAAGGATCTCCTATAATACAAGTATTAATGATAGAAGATGATTTAGAATTAGCTCAAATCATCACAGAGTATTTAGCCTCACAAGATATTGAAGTAACAAACACAGATAGCCCATACAATGGGCTATCAATGTTAAACCTAAAAAAATATGAATTGGTGATTCTAGACCTTACTCTACCTGAGATAGATGGTCTTGAAGTTATTCCTAAAATCAGAGAAAAATCAGATATCCCTATTATTATTTCAAGTGCTAGAGATGATATCCTTGACAAAGTTATGGGACTTGAAAGAGGTGCTGATGACTATCTTCCTAAACCATACAACCCAAGAGAACTTCAAGCTAGAATCAAAGCTATCTTAAAAAGAACTGGTGGAAGTGAAAAGAAAAAAGAGGAAGAGAAAAAGAGTGACTTCATTCTAAAAGAAGATGATATGCAAATCATCTTTAAAGGTGAAACACTTAACCTAACTCTAGCTGAATATGATATTTTAAAACTACTTATTCAAAGAAATGGTGCAGTTATAGCTAGAGAAGACTTTATCTACGCAAGTGACCATATTGAGGATGATAGTAGTTTAAAAAATATCGATGTAATGATTTCAAGAATAAGAACAAAAATATCTAAAATAGACAATGAAAAAACATATATAAAATCAGTACGTGGGATTGGTTATCAACTAGTATGATTCGTAATATTTCTATCTCTGCTTTTATTAATACCATTTTTATTTTAGCTTTAATTGCTGTTTCTATTACCTTCGCAATTTTTATAAAGCTTGATAAGCAAAGATACAATATCACTATGCAAAAAAAGTATGAACTTGTAGCCGAAAACATACTTAAATCACTTGAAAGTAAACCTAATAACGCAGGGGTAAAGTTTATAGTTGAGCAGTTTAAAATGATTCAAGTTGATAAACAAGAGCAAAAACTACAAATCATAAGCAATGGTAAACCACTAATTTTAAGAGATACTCTTGATGGTGTATATAGAATTATCATCCTAGATGATATTTTATATATCTATGTTCAAAGAGATGGTTATAACCTGATGTTAAAAGATACTCAAAGTTATACTCACAATCTTATGATTATCTCCCTTGCTATTGCTATTTCCCTTGGGGTACTTTTCTCTTTATACTATATTTTAAAAAGAAAACTAAAACCTCTTAGACAACTAAACAAAGAGATTAAAAAGTTCTCAGAAGGTGACTTTAACGTAAAAATCAAATCAAATAGTACCGATGAAATAGGAACTATTGCAAAGACTTTTGATGAAGCTTTAACTCATATAAATAATCAAAGAAAATCAAAAGATTTATTCATGCGTAATATGATGCATGAACTAAAAACACCTATTACAAAAGCGATGTTTATTGCAGAGACTTTAGAAGATGAGAAAAAAAGAGATATGCTTCAAAAAGCTTTCCATCGTATGGATGATATTATCAAAGAGCTTGCAATGGTTGAGAAGCTAACATCAAGCAACACTTTTGTCTATAAAGAACTAACTTCATTTTTTAAAATCTATACTAAAACTTTAGATATAGCTCTTTTAAGTCCAGATAAAATAAGTTCAAAGATAAAAGACTTTAATCTAAATGCAGACACAGCAATGCTTTCTGTGGCACTTAAAAACCTAATAGATAATGCAATAAAGTTTTCTCCAAACTCACATGCGATTTTAAATGCAAACAAACATAGAATAGATATTATCTCAGAAGGTGAACCACTAAAAGAAAATCTTGAATACTACACAGAACCTTTCTCTCAAGAAGAGAAAAGAAGTGATGGTTTTGGTTTAGGTTTATATATTGTAAAAACTATTGCAAACCTTCATGGATTTAAACTAGTTTATAATCATAATAAAGGTAAAAACATCTTCTCTATTTTGATAGATTAACGTTTTTCATTGCCTCAAACCAGTTTCTATTAAAGTGCTTTTTAATATATCTCTCTTTGTGTGGGACTAAACATCCTGCACAGTTTTGGTGAATATAATCTTCCCCTTCAAATTGTGCTCCATCTTTAGAGTCAATACTACAATAAGAGTAAAGAGTCTTATCATCTTGTTTTTTTACACCATCATCATCAAACCTAAAGTTTGGACAGGCACAGAAATAGCAATTTAACTCTTCATAATCATGGCACTTTTTATTCTCTTCATATAAAGGACAAAAGTCAGGTTCTTTTTCTACCATATTATCAAATCTAAAATACTCTATAACCTCAGCAACACTTTTGTCTTTTAGTTTTTCCATTATCTTTGCGTGTTTTTTTCCTTGGGCTTCATACCATTTTACATACGACATTTTTCTTCTTTTTAATTTAATTCTTTACTATCTACTATAAAAGTAACTGGACCATCATTTTGAATATCTACTTCCATATGTGCTCCAAATACTCCACTTTGTACATGAATATCATGACTTGCTACAAAAGCTTTAAACTCTTCATAATACTCATTTGCTATTTGAGGGTTTTCACTTGCATCAAAACTAGGACGTCTTCCCTTTTTGATATTTCCAGCAAGGGTAAACTGAGAGATAATCAAAGCCTCCCCTCCTACATCTATAAGAGATAGATTCATCTTGTCATTTTCATCTTGAAAAATTCTAAGATTTACTATTTTATTTACTAGCTTTTGAATATCTTCTTTTGTATCACCTTTTTTAACACCAAGTAAGATGTTTAGACCTTGTCCTATTTGTCCTACTATCTTACTATCTACTTTTACAGATGAAGATTTTACTCTTTGAATAACTGCTATCATTTATACTCCAAATTTTCTATTACTAACTTTTTATTTTTAAATGGATCTATTATCGCTTCTATCTCTTCTAACTTATACTTCAAAGGAAAACCTATCCTAGAGTTCTTGGCTGTACTTTCTAATTTATAATAAGATTCTCCATTTACATAAAGAGCTTTTTTATTTGCTAACTTTTCATTTAATTTTACTATCACAAAAACATGTTTGGGTACAAACACAAAATATGCTTCATAACCTTTTGTTTTAAGTAGTGAGATAAGCAAGTTTGACTTATCATCACAGTCACCAAAGTTTTGCTCTACTACGTGCTTTGGACTTCTTGCAACACTTTTATTTACTTTATATGGGATTTTTGTTACAAAATCAAGCATTGATTGTACTTCACAAAGCTCATTTCCTAAACAATTTTTTGTAAGAAAGTTTGAAAGTCTTTGTGTATAGTAGTCTTGCCTTACTTGATTTACATAAGTTGCGCCATCTATATTTATAAACTGATTTTTAACGATGAAAAATGATTTAAATAAAAAGGTTACTAAAATAGCAAAAAACACTACTGTAACAGTAAGTGCAATTCTATTTACTATCTTGCTGTCAAAAAGCATTTAAAGCCTTTTTTAGCCCCTTTATATTGTTTAATGAACCTACATAGAAACTCACAAAATATTCATCTATGAAATCATACTCTAAACAAGTGTTTATAATAACACCATTTTTTAAAAGCTTCTTTTTAAACTCATTTGAGTCAATATTTTTAAGCCGAATTAAAAGTGAGTTAGAATTACTTTGAAACATAGAATCTACAAACTTGTGTTCTTGAAGTATTTTTTCTAGTTCTATTCTGTTTTTGATATATATTGAGTTTGTTATAGTTGAAAACCTTTTGTCTTTTAAAGCCTCTTCTAAATACTTTATCTCAAAACTTGATATCTTGTTTTGGGGTTCATATTTTCGTAAACTCTTTATACTCTTCTCACTTGCAAAAACTGTTGCGATATTTAGATTTTTTCTTGCATAGAATTTACTTAAATCTTTTACTATAAATAGATTTTCATACTCTGCTAGATATTTTATACATGAAGTTTTTCCACAAAAATCAATTAGTGTTTCATCTATAATAACTTTTGCATTTTTACTAGCCCAATACTCAAAAAGTTTATCAAGCTCATAAAAAGTACCATCTAAAAAAGAAGGGTTCATAAAAACCACAACACTATCATCTTTGATTGGCAAAAATATATTTTCAAATCTATTGATTAGTCTTGTTTCATAACCTAAGTTATTTGAAGCTTGTTTATACTCTAAATTACATGGAGAATAGATATAACAAAATTTAGAGTTTAAATATTTTAGAAGTGAATAAATAGAAGAAGAGAAACCATTAAAAAGCTCGATATTTGTTTGTTTGATTTTGTATCGTTGTTCAAGCTGTGATAAAAGAGATTGATAACAAGTACTTTCATCACATACTTCATTAAAATCAATTTGTATATCTGGCTTTAAAAAGTTAACCTCACTTCTAAAATCAAACATCTACAGACCTAAAAAGTTTTTTATTCCCGTAAATACAATTTGAGCAGATAAAGCTGCTAAAAAAAGTCCCGTGATTTTTGAGATTACAAGTAGTCCTTGTTTTCCTACTAATCTTTCTATAATAGAAGAAGAATAAAGCATAATACCAATCACTACAATTGCGCATACAAGAGCTAAACTTCCTAAAACCATAGAACCATTTGTATCAAAACCTGCACCCATTACAAGTAAAACCCCAATAGTACCAGGGCCTATTGTAATTGGAATAGAAAGAGGTACAACAGCAAGTTCTGAAATATCTTTTTGCTCTACTTTTTGAGTATCTTTATTTCCTTTGATTAACTCAACTGCTGAAAGAAATAGTAAAGCCCCTGCTCCTATTCTAAAGGCATCTAAAGTTATACCAAATACTGCAAAAATATGCTTTCCAAAATATAGTAATATCAAACTAATTATAATCACTGAAGTAGTTACTTTTATAGCCAATGCTCTTTTTTGAGCTGGTGTAGCATCACTTGTAACTGTTAAAAAAACTGATAACACGAAAAAGGGTGTCATGATGAAGAACATTTTTAAAAATGTCGAAAAGAATAATTCCATTATACTTCCTAAAAATTATTAAGGAAGTATAACAAAATATAGTTTTATTTATTTTAGAATTATTTAAAGTTTTTGTTTATAACTTCTAAAAACTCTTGTGGATTTTTATATCCGATTATTTTAGCTGCTTTCATTTCTTGATTATTTTCATCAAAGAAGATTAAAGCTGGTGGTCCAAATACTTGGAATTTTTTCATTAAAGCTTTGTCATCATCTGTATTTTTTGTAACATCAGCTTTGATTAAAGTGAACTTTTCAAGTACTTTTTTTACTTCCTCATCTTGGAAAGTAATATTATCTAACTCTTTACAAGATACACACCACTCAGCCCAAAAATCAAGCATAACTGGTTTACTTGAAGCTTTTATTGCTTGGTCTAACTCTTCAAGATTTTTAACCTTTACAAACTTCACATCACTAGAACTTGTTGCTACAACTTTTGAAGAAGTAAACTTTTCAAGTGGTTTTAATACATTTGTAGCACCACTTATAGCACCTATAAAGGTTGCTGTTCCATAGATTAAAAGAACTGTTGCAAGTAGTTTTACTAAAACATGCTCAAAAGTTTTGATAAACAGTCCAGCTCCTAAGAATAATAAAGCCCATAAATACATGATTAAAGTTGGGTCTAATACTCTATCTAACATCCAAACTGCAATTGCAAGCATCACAATACCAAATACTTTTGTAACTTGCTCCATCCAACCACCAGGTTTTGGCATAAATTTACCAGCCCCAAGTCCAATAAGAAGTAAAGGAACACCCATACCTAAACTCATAACAAATAAAGCAGCTCCACCTAATACTGCATCACCTGTTTGTCCAATATAAACTAAAGCTCCTGCAAGTGGTGGTGCAACACAAGGACCAACAACAAGTGCTGATAAGAATCCCATTACAGCAACTCCAAATACACCTTGTTTCTCTTTTCCTTCTGTTGTTTTGTTTAGTTTTGTTTGTAAACTTTGTGGTAACTCTAATTTGAAATATCCAAACATAGAGAAAGCCAATACTACAAAGATAAATGCAAAGGTCACTAATACATATGGATTTTGTAAAGCTACTTGTAAATTAGCTCCAAATAGTCCTGCTATAACTCCTGCAATTGTATATGCTAAAGCCATTGCTAAAACATAAACTAAAGATAAAAAGAAACCTTTTGAAGCTGTTAGCTTTTCATTGTCTCCTGCTTTTACAATAATAGAAGAAAGAATAGGAATCATAGGGAAAACACATGGAGTTAAAGATAATAAAAGTCCAAAGCCAAAGAAAGTTGCTAATACTAAGATTGCACTTTTATCTTTAAGTGTATTTACAATTGAATCACTCTCTGAAATATTTTCACTAGCTACTATTTCATTTGTAACTACTTCTTTTTTAGTTTCAGTAGTTTTTGAAGCTTCTAACTTTGAAGCTAAATTTACAGAGATTGTCTCATTCATAGGTGCATAACAAAGTCCTGCTTTTGAACACCCTTGGAAAAGTAGTTGAACTTCGTAGCTATCTGAGTTTACTTCTTCTTTTAATAAAGAGAATGGAATATCTATTGAAACTTCATTAAAGTGAACAATAAATTCATCATATTGTTCTGGTTTTGGCATTAAAAGTTTTGAAGTAATCTCTTTTTTCTCTGGTTTTGTAATTAAAATTTTAAGTTGTTCATCATAAAGATAGATATCTTTACCAAGTTTAATACTTGCAACAATCTTATCTTCTTGTTGTTCTAGCTTTGCTTGAAATGCTTCATGTGGTTCTAAAAATGACCTTTGAATAGAAAAAGCATATACAACCATTAGCATTAATAATAGTATTTTTTTCATCTATAGTATTACCTTATTTAAAATATTATTGACATTATAATCAATTTATGTGAAGTCTTTGTTTATATAAGAATTATAAATTTCTTAGATTTCAGAATTATAATTAATAGTTATAAAAAATTTGATAAATTTTAGTTATTATTTCATATAATTAATTATAAGGGTAACTAATGAGTAGAGTTGTCGATTTATCACCAAGTGAAGTTGAAAAATTAATAAATGATGATGTTGTAATGATTGATGTTCGAAGAGAAGATGAATTTAAACACACAGGAATCATCAAAAATTCTCATAAGATGACTTTCTTTGATATGTTTGGAAACTGTGATGTACCAACATGGTTGTCGAAGTTTGAAAAACTTGTAAAGTCAAAAGACCAACTTGTTGTTTTAATTTGTGCCCATGCAAATAGAACAAGAACTATTGCAGACTTCTTAATTCAAAACCATGGATATACTAATATAGCACATCTTGAAGGTGGTATAGCAAACTGGCTAGATGAAGGTAGAGAAACCGTTTTTAACTAGAGTTTGCTGAAAGAAGAGCTTATTCTTGCTCTTCTTTTTTCTTCGCACTTGCTTCTTGTAAAATTGCAATTACATCATCTAAATTTGCATATGGAATGTGTGACTTCCACTCAATATCTTTTCCGTTTAATGAAATTCCAATACTTACAACATCTGGCGTTCCTTTACCATATGGTTCTGAAACATTTGAAACAGAGATAATACCTTTTTTTGTTCCGTTTAAAGGAAGTGTTCCTAATTCTGTAGTTGCCATGTGTAATCCTTTTTTTAGTTTGTATAAATTTTACTAAAAATAACTTTTATTTAGTTAAAAAAGAGGTGCAGGCTCACCTAAATAAAAGCCTTGATACTCATCAGCACCTAAATCTTGAAGTATTTTATATACTGTTTCATTATGAATAAACTCTACAACAACAATTATTTTTAATGATTTAGAAAAATCAATAATAGATTTCACCATCTCAAATGCTGTTTGGTCTTTATCTATATCTTTAATTAATGAACCATCAATTTTTATATATTCTGGTTTTATATTTAAAACGTGAGTAAAGTTTGAATAACCTGTTCCAAAATCATCAATTGCAAACTTAATGCCTTTTTCTCTGTATGTTAAGATAAAGTCATCTAATACTTTGTGGTCAGAAATAAAATCACTCTCAAGGATTTCAAAAACAACTTTTTCTCTTTGTTCTTTACTTAGAAGTTTTACTTCTTTTTCTATAAACTCCATAAAGTCTAAGTTCAAAATATCTGAAAAACTGATATTCACTGATACCATTTTTCCTATTTTATCAATATTGTCAAAAGCTTTTTTTATAACTATTTGATTTAGTTTAAAATACTGTTTTGTTTTAATTGCAACATCAAAGAAATTTCCAGGAGATAAGAAGTGTTCTTTTCCATCTACATTATCTCTTATTCTCATTAGAGTTTCATATTTAATAAGCTTCTCATCTTTATCAAAAATTGGTTGGAAAAATGGAACTACATTATCATTTTCTATTGCATTTTTAATCTTATCTTTCCAATGCATCATTTTTTTGATGTTCTCTTTTACATCAATATTTTTATTATAAACAACTGTTCTTTGAGAAGTTTGTTTTGCTTTATTTAAAGCAGTGTTTGCACACTTTACAGGTTGGTTTTGAGAGATTGATGAGCCAACAGTAACAGATAGGTATAAATCAACTCCTAGACCTTCTATTTTAAACTCTTTTACAAAAAGCTCATGGATTTTATCTATCATTTTTTCATAGGCCAAAAATCTAACAATATTTGTATCTTTTAAAGCAAAGATGTCTCCATTTACTCTATAAAGCTTTAAGTCATGCTCATCTGAAAACTCTTGCAGTCTTTTAGTTATTTTGATTAATAGTTCATTTCCTATTTGGAAACCATAAAGTTCATTGATATCATCGAAGTTATTTATATCAATAAAGTTTACTGCAACAAACTCTTCTTCTTTGATACTTTCAATTAGAGATTCTCTATTTTCTAAGCCTGTTAACTCATCATAATAAAGTTTCTTTCTTATCTCTAAAGTTCTTTCTTGTATTTTTTCTTCTAAGTTCTTTGTGTTTTCTTGAATTGCATCTAGCATTTTATTAAAATGATTTGCTAGAACACCTAATTCATCACTGCTTTCAACTATTGTTCTTACTTCTAAGTTTCCTGCTTCAACCAATCTTGCATTTTCAGATAAGTCTTGAATAGGTTTTAAAAGTTTTTGAACAAATAAAATAGCTATAAACATTAAAACTAAAAGAAGAATGATAGAAAGATTTATCAACATAGAATCAATCTCTTCTACTTTCTTTTCTAAATCTTTTTTATAAATAGATGAGATTATATACCAGCCAAAGAAGTCATTATATTCAACCCAAGCAAATTTTTCATATGTAAAGTTTTCAGAGTCTTCTTTTGTATTCCAAGTATACTTTAACATTTTTTGATTTGAAGAAGAGTCTATAAGCTCTTTTGATAAAGAAAGCACATCAACGTATTTACTATATTTTCCTATGGCTAAAGATTCCCCCATAAGAGATTTTGAAGGGTGAGCAATAATTCTAAACTCTTCATCTAAAATAAAAATATGCCCATGTTCCTTTGAAAAAAGAGTATCAATCAAAGGCATTAGTTTTTGGATAGCTTTTTCTTTTTGGGCATCAATTTCTACTTGAATATTTGACTCATAAGTTGTAGAAGAAACAATAATATCAAAAGGCTCAAAATAAATACTATGAACAAGCTTTTTTGATACAGTATTTGAGTTTAACTTTTTCCAAAAGTATGAACTATAAGTCTCTTTTTGTTCTATCACATCTTTAATAACTGTTGGAGCAAAGACTTTACCCTTTGCATCTTTTAAATCATAGATATTTCTTCCAATATTAGTTTTTGTAGGGTGGTATAAAGTATTTCCTTTTGTATCTATAAGATACAAATAGCCTTTGTCATTATATGTAATATTTGAAATAATCACTAAAGCTTTTTTTACAGCTTCATCTTTAGAGTAATTTCCTTTTTCATACTCTTTATAGTAGCTTTGAAGAATATTATATGCAAGATAAGAGGTCTCTCTTATCTTTTGTCTATACTCTTTTTCTTTGAAGGTTTCAAACTCATTTATTTGCTCTTTTTTTGAGTCAACTATATGAGATATCTTTTCAAGTTGTAGTTTTACTTGGTTTGTTTCAAAATCAATAAAATATTTAGTAATCTTTGGAGAAATAATAAATATTATGAAAAACAAATATGCAGAAACAATAAAAACAAAAATTGCTCCTATCTTTAAAAAGATTTTATTTTTCATATTTATTAAACCTGTTTTTAAAGACTATTGTATTTATGCTTAACTTTTTTGGCAAATACTTTGTCCATATTTCACTGATTGACCTGTTAACTCTTCAAGTTCAACAAATCCTTTTTCCCAGAACATTACAACAGTAGAACCCATTTTAAAGTAACCTAAACAGTCACCTTTTTTAACTTTTTTATCTTCATATTCATAAATTTGAATATCTCTAACATCTGTATTTGTTTCAACTTTTGGCTCAAACTCAAATACCATTTGACCAACATTTAATGCTCCAACAAATACCATATAAAATAGTTTATCTTCATGAACACACTCTAAAATAACTCTTTCATTTTCAGCAAATAAATCAATTTGTTTATTTAGATATTTTAAATTTACTGGATAAAGTTTCCCTGGAACATGTAGTAATCTTTTTACTTCAAAATCACAAGGAGAGTGATATCTATGATAATCCCTTGGAGAAAGGTAAAAGTTCATATATTTACCATCTACTAACTTTTCAAAGTTATTTGCACAATTGTAAGTTAATAACTCTTCAAAAGAGTATTCCATCCCTTTGATTTGTAAAGCTAAATCACCCTTTACATCTCCTGCTTGTGTAATTAAACTATCTGTTGGAGAAATAAATACCTTCTCGTCTTCATTGATTTGTCTTGCAATTGCTAATTCTCTTGTAAAAAGATCATTTAATGATTTATAAAACTTTTCGTTTCTAAATTCACTCATGTCTAACTTCATACTTTTTACATATACTTTATTTATAATCTTTTGAATAAATGATGGAAACTCAGTTTTAGCGAACTTTCCAAAGTATTGAGAGATAATATTTGTAATATGCATTTTTGCCCTTGTTTAGTGTAATATAGATATTTTATCTAAATTTTACTTGATTTTTTTAAAGCAATTTCATAAATTATTATTATAAGTCTATTTAAATTTTTTTTTGATAATCTTCGAAAAAAATTATTATAGGAGAACTTTTAATGCATAAAGTTATAGTAGAAACAGAGTGCGGTTGTTTTAGAAGAAGTGATTTACAAAATAACCTAGAATTTAACTCAAAAGATGATGCTTTAAGTAAAGCAATTCAAATGAAAAATCAAATGAACTTAGAATTCTGTAAAAAACATGAATTTGATTTAGTAGAGCATGGAAACAATTTTGTTATTGATTTCAGACAAGAAGCTCCATCTTCATGTTGTGGAACAGGATGCTGTAGCTAGGCCAAGAGCTGTAATTAGTTTTTATTACTACTTGGCACAAACTCTTTAGGAACAAGGATTGTAAGCTTTCCTTGTTCTTTCATTCCACCTGCATATAATTCAGCATCTTTTCCATTTCCATAGAAGAAGTCTGCTCTTATTTCACCTTTAATTGCTCCACCAACATCAGCGGCAACCATAAGTCTATTTATTTTTTCTTGTGTTACTGAATTTTTTGTATTGATAAATACTGGCATTCCTAGAGGAATATATCTTCTATCTACTGCTAAGTTTCTTCCAGCAGTTAATTCTGTTCCTAAAGCACCTGTTGCACCTTGGCTTCTTTTTGAGAAGAAAATATAGCTTTCATTTGCATGTAATATTTCATCTACTCTTTCAGGGTTATCTTGTAAGTAAGCTTTAATACCTTGCATTGAAGCTCCATAACCTTGTAATACACCCTCTTGTAGTAACATACCACCTATTCCTTTGTATTTATGCCCATTTTGATTTGCATAACCTACATTTAAAACTTCACCAGTCTCTAATTGAACTTTTCCAGAACCTTGAATATGTAAGAAGAATAAATCAAATCTATCATCAACATAACAGATTGCTTCTAAGTCATCTCTTTCATTAATAGCTTCTCTATCATCATAAGGAATGATTTTATTACCTTTTAGTTTACCTCTTAGTCTATATTTTTTAAGTTCTGGGTAAACAGATGATAAGTCAACGATATACATATCTTTTGGTGTTTTATATATTGGATACTTGTATTTTTCACTTTTTGTTAGACTACCTCTTAGTAAAGGTTCATAATAACCTGTAATCACACCTGTATTTGTTTTATTGTTATTATATAATTCATAAGCAACAAAGTTTTCAGTAAAGAATTTTGAGCCATTATCATAATCATTTGCTTTAGAACAAGCCTCTTTAAATAGCTCATATCTTTTTGCTCTTTTACAATCTTTTTTAAATACATTCAAGGCATAATTTAAATCATCTTCATAAAAACCTTCAATAGTATTTAGGTTTACTTTTAAAACCTTAGCTTTAGATATTTTATTTAATTTTTCAAGTTGTAAAGGCTCTTTTTGAGAACATCCAGTAAAGAAAAGAATTAGGAAAGTAATAGAAAGTAGTACAGTTTTCATGCGTAGAAGTCCTTCTTGGTTTTTGGAATTCTAACATCTAAAAGTTAATAAAAGATTACACAGAACAATTAGATGAACCGCTTTGGGAATAGACCTCTTTTAAACCACAAGTTTTACAAGTGTACTCAATATCATTTAGTCCAGAACAACCATGATTTTTTAATACTCTTGCAGAAATAACATCTACTTTAAACGTACTTCGTGTTCTATCATCATAAAAAGTTTTAGCTTTGTCTCCACATGAAGGACAAATGCCTTTATTTAGTTTGTCAACTCGTGAGTGTTTATTTTTAACATAAAGTAGAATAGAAAAGATTACTATTAAAAAAGTTAATAGTAAGAAGATTAGAGTTTGCATGAAGTAGAGATTACTCTACTTCAGCATCGATAACATCGTCATCGTCTTTTTTAGCTTTTTGATTTGGTTGTGCACCAGCACCTGCTTGGTCACCACCTTCTTTTTTATACATAGCTTCTGCTAACTTGTGAGAAACTTCAGTTAAAGCTTTTACTTTTTCTTCAATTTGCTCTTTAGTAGCATTTTCATCTTTTAGAGTTTCCTCTAAAGCTGCTGCTGCATCAATGATTTTTTGCTTTTCCTCTTCAGAAACTGCATCTTCATTCTCTTCTAATGTTTTCTTAGTTGAGTGTAATAAAGCATCTGCTTGGTTTCTAACTTCAATTACTTCTTTTCTTTTTTCATCAGCTTCTTTATTTGCTTCTGCTTCATTTACCATTTTTTCAATTTCTTCATCAGATAATCCAGACGAACCAGAAATAGTAATCTTATTCTCTTTTCCAGTACCTTTATCTTTAGCAGATACATTTAAAACACCATTTGCATCAATGTCAAATGTTACTTCAATTTGAGGAACACCTCTTGGAGCTGCAGGGATGTCAGATAATTCAAACATACCTAAAGATTTGTTATCTTTAGCGAATTCTCTTTCACCTTGACCAACGTGAATTGATACAGCTGGTTGATTGTCTTCTGCTGTAGAGAATACTTGTGATTTTTTAACAGGAATTGTAGTTCCTTTTTCAATCAGCTTAGTCATAACTCCACCAAGAGTTTCAATTCCAAGTGATAATGGAGTAACGTCTAGTAATAATACATCTTTAACATCACCTCTTAATACACCAGCTTGTACAGCAGCACCTGCAGCAACTACTTCATCAGGGTTAACACCTTTATTTAAATCTTTTCCAAAGTAATCTTTAACTACTGCATTTGCTTTTGGTAATCTTGTTGAACCACCAACCATGATTACTTCTTCAATTTCATCTTTATCTAATCCAGCATCTCTCATAGCAACTTTGATATGCTCTAAAGTTTCAGAGATTAAATGCTCAGTCATAGACTCAAATTTAGCTCTTGTTAATGATTTAACTAAGTGAACTGGTCCTGCATTACCCATAGAGATAAATGGTAAGTTAATTTCTGTTGATTCAGCAGAAGATAACTCTTTCTTAGCATTTTCAGCAGCATCTTTTAATCTTTGTAATGCCATTTTGTCATTTTTAATATCAAAACCATTTTCAGCTTCGAACTCTTTTGCCATCCAGTCAATAATAGCGTTATCGAAGTCATCTCCACCTAAGAATGCATTACCATCTGTTGAAAGTACTTCAAATGTTCCATCACCAATTTCAAGAACAGTAACGTCAAATGTACCACCACCTAAATCGTATACTAATACTTTCTCTTCACCTTTTTTATCTAAACCATATGCTAATGAAGCAGCTGTTGGCTCATTGATAATTCTTAATACGTTAAGACCAGCAATAGTTCCAGCTTCTTGAGTTGCTTTTCTTTGTGCATCATTGAAGTATGCAGGAACTGTAATAACTGCGTCAGTTACAGGAGCACCTAAATACTCTTCAGCGTCTGCTTTTAATTTTCCTAAAATTTTTGCAGAAATTTCTTGAGGAGTATATACTTTATCAGCAATTTCAACTGCTGCTGCACCGTTTCTATTAACGATTTTATATCCTACTTTTTCTTGTGCTTCTTTAGCATTTTCTTCATCCATCATAAGACCCATAATTCTTTTTACCGAATAAATAGTCTTTTCTGGGTTTGTAATAGCTTGTCTTTTTGCTGGATCACCAACTAATACTTCACCTTTATCAGTGAACGCAACAATTGATGGAGTTGTGTTTTTTCCTTCTTTATTAGGAATAACTTTCGCTTCACCACCTTCATAAACTGCCATACAAGAGTTTGTTGTACCTAAGTCAATACCAATTACTTTACTCATATTTTTTCCTTTATTTTATGTTATAAAATCAAGGGAACCTTTCATTATAATCTTCTTTAGCGCTTGAAATGAATTCAAGCTAAGAAGCAATCTAAAGCACAAGCAGAAGCTTGTGTAATTCCCAGCTTTTTTTATTAATTTTTATTTTTATTTCAATAGTTTACTGACATTACGGTCATTACCTAAATTAGTCTGATTTTAGACTAGTTATAGGCAGACAAGAAATTTTAAGGAGGAGCTTACTTTTGTAAGTGACTCTTTGAAATTTCGTAGTCGAACAACAAAATAGTCAAAATATGACTAATTTGCGATACTAACCATTGATGCTCTTAGAAGTCTATCTTTAAACTTATAACCTTTTTGCATCACTTGAACAATTTCACCTGTTTTATGGTTTTCACTATCTACTTGCATTACTGCATCATGGAAGTTTGGATCAAACTCACCATCTGTTTCAATTATTGAAATATCATGCTTTTCGAATGCTGTATAGAAGTTTTTAATTGTTAATTCTACACCCTCTTTTAATTTTGCAAGTAATTCCTCTGCAGGAAGTTCATTTGCTGCTTCTTCTGCTGCTAATGCCATTTCTAAAGTATCAATTGGCATTAATAAATCTTTTGCAAACTTTTCAGATGCATAATCAATTGCTTGATATTTCTCTTTTTCTAATCTTTTCTTAATATTTTCAAAATCTGCGTGAACTCTAAAATATTTATCTTCTGATTCTTTTAATTTTGCTTCTAGTTCAGCAATTTTTTCTTCTGCTGTTAACTCTTTTGCTTCACAAGACTCTTCATTATTTTCACAAGCTTGTTCTTCAACAGTTTGTTCAACTTCTTCTTGATTTATTTGTTCTTGGTTTAATTCTTCTTTATTTTCACTCAAAATATATCTCCTAACTCATATTTATTTTATTATAGAAATATTCGTAGTCCTTTGATAATTCACCAACTACTAGCATTTTTATATTTTTATTTTCAATTTTACAATTATGACAAATAGCTATATAACCTTCTGGAATAATGTTTTCAAAATAGATTCCCTCTTCTAATGAATCAAGAATTCTTCCTTTTAAAAACCCATTAATGCTTTTTTCATCATAGTTGTACTTCAATGCTAAAGAAAAAAACTCTTTAGTATTATAAATATGAAAATTTTTGTTTTGTAAATGCTGACTTACTTTTTCATAGATTTCATAAGCACCAACTTGTTTTGAGATATTCACAATGTGAACCAACTCTAAACCTTGCATATCATTCAAAAATCTATAAAGTGCATCAGAATATTTAACTGTAATTGCAAAAGAGCTAAACTCTAAAATCATATATCTATTTTCAACATTTAAAATGTCATTTAGAGTATCTGACTTTTGCTCTTGAACAAATACTGCAACTCCAAGCTCTTTAGAAAAATACTCTATAGCTTTTTCGTCTACAAAATCAAGTTTAAAATTTAATTTATTACTCCAATACTGTTTTAAAGCTTCAGTTGTAGGAGTTCTACCTGAACTCACATGCTCTTGAGCTAAAAAACCTTCTTCTCCTAACTTCTTAAAGTACCCTCTAATAGTTGCAGGAGAGTAAGCAATATCATACATTGATTTTAGTTGTGTAGAACCAATAGGTTCTAAGTGTTCAATATATGCTTTGATTATGGAATGTAATAAATACTCTTTTTTATCAATCATAATTTACTCACTTTTAGCACTTGAATTCTCAAACTGCTAAAAATATTATACTATATGAGTGAGTAAATGTCAAGTTCTTTTTAGCAAAAGATTCATAAAAGTGCTAATTTTTCTGCAAAGCCCTTTTTTTAGTGCTTTAGTTTGGTATAATGATAAAGTAACTATAATAAATAAAATATATTTAAAGAGTTTGAATGAAGAAATTAATTGCTATCTTTGCCCTTTTATCAGTGAAAGTATCACTATTTGCTGCTGCAGAATTTGTAACTATTGGAACAGGAAGTGTAACAGGAACATATTATCCAACTGGTGGTGCAATTTGTAGATTAGTGAATAAATATAAAAAAGAGACAAGAATTAGATGTTCTGTTGAATCAACTGGTGGTTCAGTTTATAATATCAATGCAATCAGTATGGGTGATTTAGATTTTGGTATTGCTCAATCAGATGCTGTTTATCATGCAATCAATGGTAAAAAGAGTTTTAAAAAGAATCCTATGAAAAAACTAAGATCAGTGATGTCTATTTATCCTGAGCTTCTATCTTTAGTTGTAAAAACTGATTCAAATATAGACTCTATATATGATATAAAAGATAAAAGAATTAATATAGGAAATTTAGGGAGCGGAAATGAGACTACTGTTTCTTATTTACTAAACCATTTAAATATCAAAAAATCTGACTTAGGATATGTTGGGAAGTTAAAAGTAGGAGAAGCTCCTGATGCTCTAAGAGAGGATAAAATTGATGGCTACTTTTATATGGTAGGTCATCCAACTGCAAATATCAAAGATGCTTCAAGTTCTTCAAATATAAAGCTTGTTCCAATATCTGGAAAAGAGATTGACAAGTTTATAGAGAAGAATCCTTTTTATGTAAAAGGTGAAATCCCAGCTGCAATATATAGTGGAGTTCCTTCAGCAACTCCTACTTTTGGTTCAAAGGCAGTTTTAATAACAAGCTCTGATGTAAGTAATAAAGCTGTTTATACTTTAGTTAAAGCAATACTAGAAAACTTTGAAAAATTTAAAAATCTTCATCCTGTATATAAGTATATAACAAAAGAGTCTTTACTTGAAGGCCTAAGTGCTCCATTACATGACGGAGCAGTTAAGTACTATAAAGAGAATAACTTTATTAAATAAGTTATTCTTCTATTTTTTTAGTTGTTTTTCGATTATGTATCCATAACCTTTATGAGAGATAATAAAGTCATCTTCTTTAACTTTATCTTTTAATCTTTTCATTACTGTTCTAAAAGCAGAGTCATTTGTATTTATATCATTCCAAACATCTTGCTTGAACTTCTCAACAGGAACTACTTCACCTAGGTTGTCAATTAAAACTTTTAAGATATCTAACTCTTTTTTAGATAGTTTTACTATTGACTCTTGATTATATAGTTTGTCCGTTTTTATATCGTATGTATATCTTCTATTTAAAGTGATTAATGTTTCTTGAACATCAGTAACTGCATTATCTGCTAAAACTTCTTCTTTAGCTTTTTTTAGCATTTCCATCATATTATCAATATTTAATGGTTTTACGAAATATCCAAGAACTCTTAGGTTAATTAACTTTAATAAGTCATCTTCATTTTTGTGTGCACTTACTATAATAAATCTTTGGTTTGGAACTAACTCTCTAATATCATCAATCATAGAGATTCCATCTTTATTAGGCATTTTTAAATCAGTTAAAACTAAATCAAAAGTTCTATCTTCATCAAAGTCTTTTTTGAAAACTTTACTTGCTTCTTGTCCATCACAGGCAACAACAACCTCATCAAAAATAGTATTAAGATAAAAAGATAAGGTTTTTCTTGCTACATCTTCATCTTCTACTAATAACACTCTTGTTTTATAATCTTTCATTACTCTTCCCACCGCAATTAATTATTTTATTATATCCTTAAAGTGGTAAAATAATAGTAAATACTACTCCACCTTCAATATTTTTAGCACTAATGCTACCATTCATATTCTTTTCAATAATTGTCTTTGCCATATATAGACCTATCCCCGTCCCTTGGTCTTCAAACTTAGTAGTAAAATATGGTTCAAACATTCTTTCCATAATCTCTTCTTGAACTTCACCGCAGTTATTTTCTAATAAGATCCTTACATTATTTTTTTCTTTTATTATCTCAATCTTTGTTTTTGCTAAGAATTTTTCTTCACTATTTTTTATCTCTGCTGCATCATTTGCGTTATTTAAAATATTTAAAATAACTTGTTGGAACTCATTTTTATAACTTATAATATCTATACTTTCACCTAAAACTTCAACTTTCATATCTGTTTTTTCTAGTTGAGTTTCAACTATCTTTACACAAGAATTTATTGACTCTTTTAGATTAAAACTAGCCTTATCTTTTGTTGGTTGATAGAAGTTTCTAAAGTCATCAATTGTTTGAGACATATAATCAATTTGTAATTTTGTATCTGATGTAATATCTTCTATATCCTCTTTTTTTAGATTCTCAAAATTGTCTCTAATAAAGTGAGTTAATAAATTAATATTATTTAAAGGCTGTCTCCATTGATGAGCAATATTTCCAAGCATCTCACCCATAGCAGCTAATTTACTTTGATGAACTAATAACCTATCCTTTTCTATATTTTTTGCTAACTCTTCTTCAACTTTAGATTTTAACTCTTCTTCTGTTAACTTCATTTGTGTAATATCAGTGATATATCCATAAAGGTGAGTTACGTTTCCAAAATCATCTTTTAAGAAGATTGTTCTATTAAATACCCATCTTATAGTTCCATCTTTCTCAATCACCCTAAAGACTTTTGTAAAAGATTTTGAATCTTTTTTTATAGCCTCTTTTAACTCTACTTTTAACTCTTTTGCATCATCTTTATGAACAAAGTTTAAGAAACTATCTTTTTTATTTTCAAAACCTTTTGTTGAATATCCAAAGGAACTAATTGATTTAGATACATATTCAGGAGTTAAGAAATCATCATTTTTCCATTTAAAGATTACAATTCTTCCATACTCAACTAATAAATCTACATATTGAAGCTCTTTTGAAAGTCTTTTTCTTCTTTCAATATCCATTGACATCATAAGCATACGTTTTGGATTTTTTTCTTTATCTCTAAAGGCTTTACCTCTAACTAGTACCCATTTATATTCATTCCACTTGTTTTTGATTCTATATTCACTAATAAAATGCTCCGTTTTACCCTCTAAATGAGTTTTTAATCTATTTTCAACAATTGGTCTATCTTCTTGATGAATTATATTTAGCCACTCTTGTAAACTTTTTATTTCACCTTTTTTATAGCCAAACATCTCAAGCCATTTTTTAGAGAAAAAGATATTATCAGTCTCTAAATCAATATCCCAAAGACCATCATTTGATGCAATAATAGCAAGCTCATATCTATCTTTCCATTTTTTATACATCTTATTTCTAGTCTCTAATCTTTTATTGTATCTGTGGAAAATAGAGTTAATAAACTTTGTAAATACAGTTGATGCTAAAATTAAAAAAAGTGATATTAAAATAACAATGGCAATTGAGACAGATAGTTTAGAATTGTATTTATAATCTAAGTTTGATAATTTACTTGGAAGAGTATAACTTTTAATAGAAACTAAAAAATTGTATTTTGTGAAATTATATGTTTTATGACTTTTGTTTACTTCATTGTCAGTTATATATTTTCTTAAAATCTGACTTGAACTATCAAATCTATCTTGCTCTAAAATATACTTAGCATTTAATTTTTGTCCCTTATTATAGTAGTTATATACATAGCCTTGATTATAATCATAAAACCAAAAGTAGCTATCAGAATAGTATTTACTTTTTTGAACTATTGAGTTAATAATAACTTTTCTAATAGAGTCTTCCATATCATCTATTTTAGAAAAAGCCCCAAGATACCAGTTTTTATTTTCTATATCTTTAAAATAACTAAGTCTAATTTTATGGTTTGTTTTATCAATCCAATAGATTAAATTATCATCTCCAATATAAATAATATTTTCTAACATATGTTTTTGAAATCTTTTTATCTCAATCTTAGAATCAGTAATAACTTGCAGATAGTTAATTACATCTTCTCCATAGATAATATTTAATTTCTTTTTATCAAAAATTACAAACTCAAAGTTACTGTTTTTTTCAAGGTCTTGAATAAAACTTTTAATATCATTTAATCCAGCTTGATTTTTTGAATACTTTAGAAACCCACTTAAAGAAGTAACCGCATCATTTAGAGCAACTTCTTCTCCATCAAAAGAGGAGTTTGCTTTAAATTTTATGTCATTTATATACTGATTTAAAATATTTCTTTTTTCAAATTGTTCTTTTTGAGTTAGTAGTTTCTCTTCATTTTTTTGTTTTACTTCTAAAACAGAAACAATAACTACCATAGAGATAATAGCTGTAACAAATACAAAGATTAAAGGAGTATATACAAGGTGTTTTTTTATATCACTAAGAGTATAGAACTTCCTTTTAGTAAGCATTAGTAGTATACCTTTGCAAGATAAAGACCACAAGGGCTTGCAGGAGTTTTAAACTTGTGTTGTTTTTTTTCAAGTTGTTTTTTTAAATCTTCAAGGGTGAGTTTCCCATCAGATATTTTAAGAAGTATGCCAACCATAAGTCTAATTTGAGACCTTAAATAAGAGTTTGCACAAAAATTAAAAACATAAATATCTTTATACTTATAAAACTTTGTAGAAAAGACTTCTCTTACTGTATTATCTTTATCACTTCCCTTTTTATGGAAATACTCAAAGTCATGAACTCCTTCAAAAAGTTTGATAGCCTCTTTTATTTTTTCTTCATCTATATTTTTATGGTAAGAGATATAATCCGCACTAAAAACTGTAGGCTTTTTTGTTGTTACTAAATATCTATAAACTCTTTTTTTAGCATGAAATCTTGAGTGAAACTCTTCACTTATTTGATGAATAGATTTTATAGAAATAGAAGAAGGAAGCTGATGATTAAGTACTTTTTTTAGCTTTTTTAAATCAAACCAAAAAGAAGGAATAATACAATTAAAAACTTGTCCTGTAGCATGAACATCTTTATCCGTTCTACCACTAAGAACAATTTTTGTTTCTATATTTATTTGCTTAAAAGCTTTTAGTAGTGCATCTTCTACACTTAAGCCATTTGGTTGAGTTTGACTTCCTTGAAACTTTGTTCCATCATAGGATATTACAAATTTCGCATTCATTTTAATATTGTTGTTTTACTGTTCTTGTATATACTAAATACGTACCTATAATCCAAATTACTGGTAATATAAATAGTGAATTTAATAAAAATTTATCTGTTA
This sequence comes from Arcobacter sp. F155, assembly GCF_004116455.1. NCBI lineage: Bacteria > Pseudomonadati > Campylobacterota > Epsilonproteobacteria > Campylobacterales > Arcobacteraceae > Arcobacter > Arcobacter sp. F155. The sequence continues at coordinate 139,207 of NZ_PDJU01000004.1, read as the reverse complement.
AAAGTTCTAAAAGAATATAAAAAACTACAACAGAAACCATTGCATAAGATACAGCTTTATTCTTATCATACCTTGGATTGAAATATCCAAAGGCAACAACTAGAAATAGTGACATTAAAGGGAAAAGAGAAGTTAAAATATAAAAAGAGAACTTATCTTCTTGCTCATTTGCATTAAGTTCTTTAACCCAGAAACTATAACTATCAGTAAAAAAACTTTGATTGTTTTTTGAAACTGAATCATTAATATCAAGCCTTTTATAATCAATTTGATTTAACTCTTCTTGATCAATTAAAAATGATTTTCCATTATAAAGTTTAAAACTAAGTTCACCCTCTTCATTTACAAGCTTCGCACTTTTTGAAATAATAAATTGGTCTTTAGCATTTTCTGTTTTAAATAGTTTTACTTCTTTATATGTTTTATCATTTTTTTCATCAATATAGATTAACCATTTACCAAATTTCTGCCCAAACTCTGAAGCTTTGATATTAAAGTTTGCTTCTTTTTGTTTTTGGTCTAGAAATCTTTCATTTAAAAACTTTGCTTTAGGAATAAGACCTACTGAAACAAATATCAAAGAGATAGACAATATTAGAGTAATTGGTAAAAATATTCTTAAAATTCTTAATGGATTTAATCCAAAGGAAGTAATAACAATAAGTTCATACTCACTTGATAGTTTTCCTAGTGTAATAACTAAAGAAACAAAAAATGATATTGGAAGAGTATAAAAAATAATCGTTGGAATAACATACATGTATAATCTAAGTAGCTCAAAGACATTCATTGTAATTACTGATGTTAAAGCAGCAATTTTTACTAAGAAAATAATTGATGTAATAAAATAAAGACCTAAAAAAATAGGTAAAAAAGTATGTGCAAATTGATTAAGTAAATAGTGTTTTAATTTCAAAAAATAACCTTTGTAATCTCAAAAAAGTATTCAAATAAAAAGCCTAATGATAAAAATGGTATAAATGGTATTTCTAACTCTTTATTTTTGTACCTATAATATAAACTTGCTATTATAGCAAAAATTGAAGCAAAAAATATAGCAACAAAGGAACCTAAAGTTCCAAGAATGATTGCAAAACTAGCAATCACAGGAATATCTCCTTCTCCTAATGCCTCTTGTGTTTTTAGTGAATCATCTTTAAAAAGTCTTGCTTTTATATTTTGAATATAAAAAGTCACTAAAAAATTTAATAAAACAAAAGCTCCACTTAAAATACATGCAGCTTTTAAAGCATCAATGAAACTACCCTCTTTTATAAAAAAAGAAAAAACAAATAAGATAATTAATAAGTAATCAGGAACTGCTTTGTATTTAAAATCTATAAAAGATAAAACAATTAATGTATAAAAAAAGATAGCAGAGAAAAATAGTTCCAAAGTAAAATCAAATTTTATAAAAAGAGCAAAAGTCACTAATGCAGCTAAAACTTCTACCGTAAAATACTGAAAAGATATTTTTTTATTACAACATGAACTTTTCGCTTTCAAAATTAAAAAAGATATTATAGGAATATTATTATACCAAGCAACTTTTTCATTACAGTTTGGGCAACTACTTCTTGTAAGTAAGGATTGTCCTTGTGGTAACCTTAATATAAGAACATTTAAAAAAGAGCCAAATATAGCTCCAATTATAAAACTAAATAGCTCCAAATCTTCGTTCTCTATTTACAAAATCACTTACCATATCATCTAATTCTGACGTTGAAAACTCTGGCCAATATGTATTTGTAAAAAATAGTTCAGCATAGGCATTTTGCCAAAGAAGATAGTTAGATAATCTAATTTCACCACTTGTACGAATTAACATATCCACATCTGGAATATTAGCTGTATCAAGGCAAGATTCAAAATTCTCTTTTGTAACTTCTAATTGCTTTTCATTTAACTTCTTTATTGCTCTTAAGATTTCATCTTGAGAACCATAATTTAAAGCTAAAACTTGAGTAAGATTTTTCCCATTTGCCGTTTTTTCTTCTGTTTGTCTAATAATCTTTTGTAAAGATTTTGAAAACTTTGATAAGTCTCCAATTGCTTTAAATCTAATAGAATTTTCTAAATAAACTTGAAGTTCACTTTTTAAATACTTTTCTAAAAGCTTCATTAAAAATTCAACTTCAAGTTTTGGTCTGGCCCAATTCTCAGTGGAAAAAGCATAAAGAGTTAAATATTTTACTCCAAGTTCTGAACAATGCTTAGTTATTCTTCTAACTGTTTTTGCACCTTCTTCATGTCCAGCTGTTCTTTTTAAGCCTTTCTCTTCTGCCCATCTACCATTACCATCCATTATCATAGCAATATGTATAGGATTTTGTTTTTTTTCTTTACTCATTGGCAAACTTTTGGGCTAACTTCTCTATTATATCAAATGAGATTTCATCTTTTTGACCTTCATAAGAGAAGCTTTCATTCTCAAATATAAGCTCTATTGCATTATCACTTGTTCCAAAAGAGTTTTTATCTTTTAAAATATTTAGGCAAACAGCATCAAGGTTTTTCTTTTCAAGCATTTTTGTTGCATTTTCATTTGCTACAACTTCATCCATTTCTGCTTTAAAGCCAATTGAAATTAAAGCTTTTTTATCTAAAGAGTTTAAGATATCAATATTTTGTTTTAGCTTCAAATTCCAAGCTTGTCCTACCATCTCTTTTTTTAGTTTACCCTCAAAGTCTTCACTTGGCACATAATCACTTACTGCTGCAACCATAAAAAGATATGGTTTTTTTGCTTTTTCATTATCTTTTTTTGCTTTTTTTATTAAGATTTCTAAATCTTCATACATAGCATATGAGCTTTGAATGTTAAAAGTTTTAATCTCTGAAAGAGAGCTTTCTAGATGTTCATGGCCTCTTGTACTAACTAGATTTACATCTGCGCCTTTTAAATATAAAGCAAGTGCTAAAGAAGAAGCCATTTTTCCAGATGAATAGTTTGAAATATATCTTACATCATCAATCTTTTCAACAGTTCCACCACCACTTAAAATAACACTTCTATCAAGCCAATACTTTTCTTTTAAAAGTTCTCTTGCTGTTTTATAAAAAATAGTCTCAGGCTCTGCTAAAGCTCCATTTCCCACATCTTTACAAGCTAACTCTTTTACTTGTGAATTTATAAGCTCAAAGCCAAGTTTTTTTAGCTTTTTTAAACTTTTAATTGTAATTTGATTTTCAATCATATTTGTATTTGCTGCTGGTGCTATTACTTTTTTGCCCTTATATGCTAGAACAGTTTGTGTTAATAGATTATCTGCAATTCCATTTGCTAATTTATTTATTGTATTTGCACTACAAGGAGCTACCACTAAAATATCAGCCCACTTTCCAATATCAATATGATTATAATCTTGATTTTTCTCCCATGACTCAGAAGACTCATCTAAAACTTTGTTTTGAGAGATTGCTTCAAAAGATAGTTTTGTTACAAATCTTTGAGAAGCTTCAGTCATAAGAACTTTTACATTTGCACCACTTTTTATATAAAGCCTTACTAACTCTAAAGCTTTATATACAGCAATAGAACCCGTAATACAAAGTAAAATGTTTCTGTTTTTTAAAAGCATGGCTCTACTTTTCTGTCTTTTCTTGATTAAAATGTTTATAAAAATAACCTTCTACAACTCTTTTTTTAGCTCTAGTTGTATAAAGTTGTCCTTTTTTTAAATCACTTGTTACAGTACTTCCAGCACCAATAAGAACATCATCTTCTACTATTATTGGAGCTACAAATTGTGTATCACTTCCTACAAATACATTTTTACCAATAATTGTTTTATACTTATTGATTCCATCATAATTACAAGTAATTGTTCCACAACCTATATTTGTACCCTCATCAATTTCACAATCACCAAGATATGCTAAGTGTCCTGCTTTTACACCATTTAATTTTGCTTTTTTTGTCTCTACAAAGTTTCCAATGTGAGTTGAATCAAGTTCAGATCCTGGTCTAATTCTTGCCATAGGTCCAGCATCAGAATCTACTAAAATAGAGTCTTCAATTACTGTATTTGTTTTAATATGAGAATTAACTATTTTAGAGTTTCCTAAAAGAGTAACTCCATTTTCTAAGATAGACTCACCTTCAATTTGAACACCCTCTTCTATATAAATAGTATCAGGTAGTCTCATAATCACACCCTCAGCCATAAAAGCTTTTTTGATTCTATTTTGGTGAATTACTTCGGCATCAGCTAGTTCAACTTTAGAGTTAACCCCTTTAAAGTTCTCTTCACTTACTACAATTGGTTTTAAAACTTTTCCTTGAGAGATTGCCATTTCTATTAAATCAGTAATATAGTACTCTTTTTGAGCATTATCGTTTGAAAGTTTTGGTAAGTTTTCTAATAAAAATTTCGTATCAAATTGGTAAATTCCAGCATTTGCTGTTGTAATTTTAAGTTCAGCTTCATTTGCATCTTTTTGTTCAACTATTTTTTTAACATTACTATTTTCAATTACAACTCTACCATATCCATTTGCATCTTCTAGTTCAAGTACTGACATAACAATAATTGCATCAGCTTCAGAACGATTACTCGAAGAGTAGAGAATATCAAATTTTTCTAACTCGACTGCTTGAATTAAAGGCATATCTCCATTTAAAACTAATGTTTGTTCGTACTTAGGAGTTATATTCATAACTGCCCCACCAGTACCTGGATAATTTTCGTGGTCTTGAATTACAAAATTAATATTTGTAAAATACTTTTCCATCTCTTCTTGTACTCTTTGTGCTTGGTGGTAAAGTACAACTGTCACATCATCACTAATTGTTAAAGCTTCTTTTATCGAATAATATAACATAGGTTTACCAGAGATTTTATGTAAAACCTTTGGTGTTGTTGATTTCATTCTAGTTCCAGCTCCAGCTGCTAAAATTATAATTGATTTATTTGACATTTATTATTATCCCTCTAATGCGTCGTTAATTTCTTTTTTTAGATTATCTACAACTTCTTGTAAAGCTCTTTTCATCTTTTCATCAGTTAAATTTGCATTGATTAATTTATCTAAATTTGCTTCTCTTTCTTTAAAGAATTTGGCTACTGATTTACTCTTTTTTCTATGGTTATACATTAAAATACCAGAGGCAATTAATACTACAACTAATCTTGTATGTCCTAAAATTGCAGCATAATTAAGAATTGTAAAACCTGCATAATCTGCTGCATTTATATCAGCTCCCGCAGAAATTAATAGTCTTGCAATTTTATAATTACCTTTCCATTGAGTATGATGAAGTGCTGTTCTTCCTTGCTTATCTCTAATATCAAGATTTGTTTTTTTACTTAATAGTTTTTCTACTACTTCAATATCATCAGCCATTACTGCTTTATGGAAAATAGTTCTTCCATCTTTATCAACAGTATTTATTTCTACTCTAAATTTAAGTAAAAAAACAAGTCTTTCTAAAAATAGCTCTTTTTCTCTTTGTCTTGTTATTTTTAAACCATTGTCAATCATATATGATAAAGGTGTAGCTCCATCATAATCCTCAACATTTAGATCAGCTCCTGCATTAACTATCATCTTAATAAGTTCTAAGTTATTTTCATTTACTAATTCAAAAATAAGAGTTCTTCCATTTGCTTTTGGTTGATTTATTTTTGGTTTAAATAAAAGCATTTTCTTTAATAAAACAAAATAGTCTTCTGTTTCCTTTAACTCTAAAAATCTTTTTAAAGTAGGCTTTTTATTACTTTGAGTGATTAATACTGCTTCACATAAATCATCAATAATAGTTCTCTCAGAATAATCTCTATGATCAACATCTACTCCATTTTCAATCAAGTGATCAATCATATTCATATTTGAAGGACCTTTTAAAACTGCATCAAAAAGTACAGTTCTTCCTTCATTATCCTGAGCATTAATATCAGCACCTGAAGCTAAAAGGAAATCTATTGTGTCATAATTTTCTCTTTCAACCTCTTTGTATAAAACAGTTTTACCCTGAGAATCTGTTCTATTGATTGCAAGTCCATTATCAATTAAAAATCCTGTTAGTTTTAAATAGTTTCTATCTGCAGATACAAATCTATATTTACCTTCAACTTTGATATCATCAAGTTTTGAGATTGCAAGTATTTTTAAAATTTCATCTAAAAGAGTTTTATCAGCATGGTCTTTAATATTAAGTTTTACTCCAGCTTCAAGTAAGGCTTCAATTGTAGAAATAGCTTGTGAACCTAAAACTATTGCATTAAATAAAGCATTTTGTCTTTTTTTATCTAAAACATTTACATCTATTTCATTTGAAATTAAGTATTTTGTGATTTTATCATCATCTTTTAATACAGAATGAAAAAGTACTGTTTGACCGTTGTTATCTGTAATATTTATATCATCTACATTATTTACAACTTCTTTTATAATCTCTAAATTTCCACCTTCAACTGCATCAAAAAGAACAGTTCTTCCATAGTGGTCAGTTATTGAAAGGTCAGGCTCATGAGCCATTAAAATTTTAAATACTTTGTCATTCTCTTCTAAGGCAGCATCTTGTAATACAGTTCTTCCTGATGAATTTATATGGTTTACAGAAGAGCCATTATCAAGAAGGAACCTAATCATCATTCCATCCATCTTATCGGCAGCTTCACTTAATACTGTTTTCCCATAATTATCTTCAGCATTAATATCTATACCATTTTTAATTAATATTTTTATTGATTCAATTCTTCTTTTTGCAGCTAATTCAAATAATAAAGTTCTACCTTTTGCATCTTTTTTATTGATATCTACGCCACTATTTATTAAAGATTGTATTTTCTTTTCATCAATATAGTTCTTAAGAAGCTCCTTATGGAGTGCTTCTGTATTGTCACCTTTGAACATACCTAACATATAAGTTTCCTCAAGTTTTGCCTTTTGCCTAAAGGATTTATTTTACCAAAAAATTTATTAATTATCTTCTTCTTTCTCTTCGTGAATTTCTACGTGGGTTTTTTTGATTATTTCTTCGTGGATTGAAGAACTTTTTCTTCTCATCTCTTTTTTCTACTTTTAGGTTACTTTTTAATGATTTTTCAATAAATGAATTAAAAGAGTTTCTTAAAATTAAAGCTTTTTCATAGTCAACAAAAATATCTGGAAATTTATAAGAAAGCCAAAGGTATAAAGATATTTTTTTTACTTCATCTTCTACAAGTAGTAAATCTTTTTGAGTTATTGCTTTTTTAGGTAATGTAATAGAAGGTTTGTACCTACAAATTTTGTTTTTAATAACTGCTGCAATATAAGCTTCATAAGCCTGTAAAATAATATTTGACTTAGTTGTAATAGGAGCTTGTGCTAATAAATACTTTTCTTCTAAATCTAATTTTTCTCTTTTATCTACAATAGTTGAAGCCTCAATCAAAGATGAAATATTTGAAGCTATAAAAGGACCATCGAATTTCATATTTGTTTTAAAAAACTTTAGAATTTTAACTAATGATTTTGTTTTTATATGATTACTTAATTCTAGTAATTGTTCCGTTGAAATTTTAACTTTATAAGGAGGTTTAATTGTTGCAACTGGTTGCTCAAACTCTTCTTTGATATAAGATAAAACATCTCTTCTAGTAGCACCTAAAAAACCTGCATCAAAAAGTTTATATCTTCCTGCACGACCTGCTATTTGAACTATCTCATTTACAGATATTTTTCTTCTACTTACTCCATCAAATTTTGTATCAGTAGTAAAAAGTATATTTTTAATTGGAAGATTTAAACCCATCGCAATTGCATCTGTTGCAATTAAAATATCACTTTTTCTTTCTCTAAATCTTCTTGCTTCATCCCGTCTAACTTCTGGTGATAAATTTCCATAGATAACAGAAACCCTGTATTTCTTTTGTAATTTTTGTTTTAGTTTTAAAACATCCATTCTAGAAAATGCAATAAGAGCAGTTGCAGGTTCTAGGTTATCTAAAGAAGTGTGCCTTTCCATAACTTGTAGTGGAGTTTTTCTTTTGTGTTTTACTATTTCAAGCTCTTCACCTAAATAAGAAGCTATTTTTTTAACAGCATCTAAAGCATTTACAGAGCCAGTCATAATAACAGTTTTTGCTGGACAGCCAATGATTGCATTTACCCAAGCCCAACCTCTATCTATGTCATCTAACATCTGAACTTCATCGATAATTGCTACATCGACATCAAGATTAAAATCAAGCATCTCAATAGTTGAACAAACATGAGCTGCATCTTCATTTATTTGTTGTTCTTCACCTGTAATAAGTGAGTTTTCAATTCCTGCTTCTTTTAGCTCTTCATGGCCTTCTAGGGCAAGTAATCTTAAAGGAGCTAAATAAAGACCAGAGTTAGCCTCTTTTAACTCTTTCATTGCATTATATGTTTTCCCTGAATTTGTTGGTCCTACAAAAAACTTTAGTTTTCTATTCATAGATCTTGCAAGGGGAAAAAGTTGTTTTAAATCACACTTTAAAAGTGTTTGTAATTGTTGTTGGAAAGTTTCTTTCATGGGCGTATTATAGTAAATAGAATATAATATCAGATTAAAAAAATAAAATAGTATAAATTAAATTTAAAAATAGGTAGAACAACAAATGAATTGTGAATATTTTGGAAAATGTGGAAGCTGTACCCTTTATGATAAAAATTATGAAGAACAACTAGAGTATAAAGTTCAAAGAGAAAAACAAAGGTTTTCACAATTTGATATTCCAAATATAGATATTATAAAAAGTGAAGAACAAAACTTCCGTACAAGAGCAGAGTTTAGAATCTGGAAAAACTTTGATAATGAAAATAATCCAACTATTTCATATGCAATGAATGACTTTGATAAAAATGCTTTAGAAATAGAATCTTGTCAAATTGTGTCAAAAGATATTGCCTGTTTAATGCCTAAACTTTTAGAAAAAATCCAAAATGATGAAGAACTAAAATTCAAACTTTTTGCCTGTGAGTTTTTAAACTCTACTACAAATGATATGCTTGTAACTTTAATCTATCATAGAAAATTAGAAGAGAACTGGATAGAAAAAGCTAAAGCACTAGAAAAAGAGTTTGGAATTAAAATTATTGGAAGAAGTAGAAAACAAAAAGAGATTTTAAGTAAAGACTTTATAGAAGAGACTTTAGAAATAGAAGAAAAAAAGTTTCATTTCCAATATAAAGAAGGTGGCTTTACGCAACCAAACACAAAAGTAAATATTAAAATGATTGAGTGGGTTTTAGGGCAAATTGAAAAAAATGATAAAGACCTTTGTGAATTATACTGTGGCGGAGGAAACTTCACAATTCCTTTAAGTCAAAAGTTTAATAAAGTCTTAGCAACAGAGATTTCAAAAACCTCTATAAAATCTGCACTTATAAACTGTTCTTTAAACAGTATCTCAAATATTGATTTTATCAGAATGAGTGCTGAAGAGTTTGTTGAAGCTTTAGAAGAGAAAAGAGAGTTTAATAGACTTAAAGATATTGATTTAAAATCATATAACTTTGAAACAATATTTGTAGACCCTCCAAGAGCAGGATTAGACGATACGACAAGAGCTTTAAGTAAAGAGTTTGATACTATTATCTATATTTCATGTAATCCTGAAACACTGCATCGTGACTTAGAAGAGTTAACAAAAACACATAAAATAATTAATTTCGCACTTTTTGACCAATTTTCATACACAGAACACATTGAAAGTGGGGTTATTTTAAACAAAGTTTAATTTTTGCTTAGATATTATTTATTAATATACAAATTGTAAAGGTTTAACAATGAGAATTAACACAAACGTCTCATCTCTTACAGCTCAAGAATCAGCGGTAAACACTAACAAGAACTTAAAGAGTTCGTTAGAGAAGTTATCTTCTGGTCTTAAAATTAATAAAGCTTCAGATGATGCTTCTGGTTTAGCAATTGCAGATAAATTAAGAACTCAAGCCACTGCAATTAATCAAGGTATTGATAATGGTAACTCTGCAGTTACTTTATTACAAATTGCTGATAAATCGATGGCAGAGCAATCTAATATCTTAGATACTATTAAAGCTAAACTTATTCAAGCAAACACAGATACAACTTCTGCTGCAGGTAGAATTTCAATTGCAAAAGATATTGATAAACTATTAGAACAATTAGACAATATTTCTCAGTCTACTAACTATAATGGCACTCAACTTATTGGTTCTACAACAGGAACAGGAAGCTCAACTTCATTATCTTTCCAAGTTGGAGAAAGTTATACAAATGGTGGTACTATTGAATTAGGTGCTATTACTTCAAATAGTACAGGACTTGCCCTTACTGGATTATCAGATGCAGTATCTGCAGCTGGTGCGTTAAGTGCTGGTTCTACAGGTGGTGATCTTGCTACTGCTGGATTTAGTGGTGGAGATATTGAAGGTTTCCAAGATGCAATAGGTGATGCAATCACAAAACTAAATGGATATAGAGGGGACATCGGTTCTACTCAAAACCAAATTGAATCTGCGGTTAGAAACTTAATGACTCAAGCTACTAATGTTAAAGCTGCCGAGTCTATTATTAGAGATGTTGACTACGCTAAAGAGTCTGCTAACTTTAATAAACAAAATATTATTTCTCAAGCTGGTTCTTATGCTATGTCTCAAGCAAATAACGTGCAACAAAACGTTCTTAGATTATTACAATAACTATTAATGTAGCAGTAATACTGCTACATTATCCTCCTTTCTCCAAATCTAATAACATAAACAAAAGTAATCAACAAATCTTTTTACATTAATAAAAGTATAAAAACAAAGTTTTTCTATTTCTATATATTTAATCTAATTTTAAGAATTGGTGTGTCATAATTTCAGTATAGCATTTAGGGATCAATTGATTCCGAAGGGTTTTAACCCTATGCTTGGTAAAACAAGAAGGTCTTAAGTTGTAAACAAAAAGTTTACTTTGTATCATAATATTGAAAGGATTTATTATGAGAATTAATACAAATATATCTTCGTTAAATGCACAAGAATCAGCGGTAAACACTAACAAAAACTTAAAAAATTCGTTAGAAAAATTATCTTCTGGTCTTAAAATTAATAAAGCTTCAGATGATGCTTCTGGTTTAGCAATTGCTGATAAATTAAGAACTCAAGCTACTTCAATCAATCAAGGTATTGATAATGGTAACTCTGCAGTTACTTTATTACAAATTGCTGATAAATCAATGGCAGAGCAATCTAATATCTTAGATACTATTAAAGCTAAACTTATCCAAGCAAATACAGATACAACTTCTGCTGCAGGTAGAGTTTCAATTGCAAAAGATGTTGATAAACTATTAGAGCAATTAGACAATATTTCTCAGTCTACTAACTATAATGGTACTCAACTTATTGGTTCTACAACTGGTACTGCTGGTTCAACTTCATTATCTTTCCAAGTTGGTGAAAGTTATACAAATGGTGGTACTATTGAATTAGGTGCTATTACATCTAATACTACTGGTTTATCATTAACTGACTTACAAGATGCTGTATCTGCAGCTGGTGCTTTAAGTGCTGGTTCTACAGGTGGTGATCTTGCTACTGCTGGATTCAGTGGTGGAGATATTGAAGATTTCCAAGATGATATTAATGACGCAATTTCTAAACTAAATGGATATAGAGGAGACATCGGTTCTACTCAAAACCAAGTTGAATCTGCGGTTAGAAACTTAATGACTCAAGCTACTAATGTTAAAGCTGCCGAGTCTATTATTAGAGATGTTGACTACGCTAAAGAGTCTGCTAACTTTAATAAACAAAATATTATTTCTCAAGCTGGTTCTTATGCTATGTCACAAGCAAATGCAACACAGCAAAACGTTTTAAGATTATTACAATAGTAATTCTTCTTAAACATTTAAATGCAGTAACTTTAAGTTACTGCATTTGTTTTCTAACTCTTTCACTATAACTTATATAATCTTCTATCATCTTTTTTAATTGACTTTCTAATATAAGCATTGTTTTTTCTATTTTATTTTTTTCTTTTTTCAACTTTTTATCATTTAAGCAATATGTTACATATAATAATATTGTATCTAGATATATTGATAAAAAACGATTTGATGCGACTAGTTTTAAATAGTTTTTATTAAACCTACTATAAAAGTTATTTATAAAAGATGTAAAGTCATCATGTGTATGTATTTTTTCTTTTTCATTTTTAAGTGAAGTTAAAATCTCTTTTAAAAATAGTTTCTCTTCTTCTAGTTTTTTGATATTTTCTTTAGAAAGCTCTTTAATCACATTAGTATTTAATTTTTCTTTTATCTCATCCATATTTTTATCAATTTTTTCTAGCTTTATATCTTTAGATAATATTGGTGTCGTATTACTTATTTTAGCACCATGCTTTGATATATTGAACAATTGTATATCATCAGTATAAAGAGAGTTAATTATATTATTCATTGCTTTTAAAGATAAAAGGAAAAGTCTTGTTGTATGTACTGTTTCTAAAAAGTTCCCTTCTACTTGAAGAGTATCATCATTAAGGAACGCTCCTTTTTCTACGAAAAACTCTTTATTTTCTAACTCAAGTTTTTTTGTAGAGTGATATCCTTGAATATGACTTTCTCCTGTATCTTGATTTAAAGCTAAGTCAACTCCTAAAAAGTATAAATTTTTACAATTTAATGATAACAACCAGCTAATAGTCATTTCACTTACACTATATGCACTATAAAATAAAGTATTTGTAAAAAAACTTGTCATTACATCAAAAGTGAATACATTTTCTTTCTTAAAATTTTTAAGAATATTATGAGAGGTCATTGAAGAAGCTAAGATTATTTTATCTTTTATAAGTTCTAAATTATTTTCTAAATTAAATTGTTTTAAAACTATTGTTTCCCCACTATCTGCAGTAGAAATAATATCTGGAATAATATCATATTCGATTAACTTATTTAATGTTGCAGCCATAGCCACAACTATAAACTTATCCTTATTGTTTTGTAACCATTCAATCTCTTCTGCTAGTGAAGGTCCAGCACCTACAAAGATAATAGGTTTATCAGTCAAATTATTTTTAACATTTTTTATATTTACTCTATTATAATTACCTATTATTTTACTATCATTATTTGCTAAATTATATAAAGAAGAAATATAATTATATGCAAAAGGATTACTCGAAGATAAAGCAGTTGCTACTTTATCAAATAAATTAGATACATTATAATCACTAGTAAAAAACTTTACACAATAATTAGTATATGCTTTATACCGTAAAAAAGATGAAACCTTGTTATCAAATACATTATCATCATCCATTACTGAGAAAATTATCCCACTGCCATCTCTTAAAATCTGTGAATAGTCAAATACAAATAAAGAGAGTCTAAAAATTTCTAGGTTTTGTTCACAAATAAAATATAGCTCAGGCTTAATCTTTTTATGAATACTTAAAATATGTCTTCCTAATAAAGTTCCTATAATCACAAACTTATTAAACTCTTTATATTTTTTTGTACCATAAGTATCTACCTTATCATTGAAAACATTAACATATTCAGTAGTATCATTAATAATCATTTTCATAGAATCTTTTAAAGAAACAGGTTCATCAGAGACATCTAAATTATATATTGCTCCTTGACAAGTACTCTTTTTTAAATTTGAAAAACTACCTTTTGAAGAAAAATCTAAATTCTTTGCTTTATTTATTAATTTTGTAGGTCTTCTTTCATAAACATATTTTTCTTCCTTCTCATCATAAATATCAAATTCACCCTCTTCATGTATAAACTCTAAAAAATATCTTTCTTTATAATCTCCACTATTTATTGCTTGCGATAAACCATCAACTCTCAAATATAATTCTTTATCATAATCACTTAAAAATGCAAGGTTCGCTAAAAATGTATTTGTTAATGCAGTTTGTAATTGAATTTCTGTTTCTGTCATAATAGGCCTTTTAATAAGTTAATTTAATATCTCTTCTACAATTGCTTCTATATTTACTTCCATTTTGGAAAAAATATTATCTTTATCATTTTTATTTTTTTCTAACAAAGAAAAAACTTTATTTAGTAAATCTTCTTTTGTATTAACCCAATACATCAAATCATTATCTATTTGGTATTTATCGTAATGACATATAAAACTTCTTGTAGAAATAGTTGGAGTATTAAAAAAACATGCTTCTGTATTTAAAGTTCCACCTCCACCTATAAATAAATCAGCATAAGCTAAAAGATGTTGAATTATCACCTTTTCTTCTAAAACAATAGCAAAAGGAAACTCTTTTTTTAAATAAGAGCTTTCATATCTTGGAATAATAATAATATTTGAGTTTGTTGTATTATAAATCTCTTCTAATGCTTCATATAAAATAGGATACTTCTTATCAACATAAGAAGATTTATACTCTTCTTCTCTAATAATAATCATCTTTTTTGATAAATCAAGATTATATGATTTAAGAACATTTTTAACATATTCAAAATCTGGTTCGAAATTTTTTAACCAAATTACAGGATCTATAAAACTATAATCAAAAATTTGTTCATCATCTAAAGAGAATCGTAGAAATATCTCATCAGGTACAACAAAAGGTTTAAATACTTTATTAGATAATGGAAGAGTTAATCTTGCTTGAGGTAATGCTTTTTTAAAGTTTGTATTATAATCAGATAAAGGAATATCATAGAAATTAATTACTGGTATTCCTAAACCAAAAGCAACCCTATTTGCATCAACAGAGCATAAACAAACTAATTTATCAATATCATAAATAGTTACATACTCCATAAGTGCTTTTTGTCTCTCAATTGAAGCATGTAGTTTATCTTTAAGGCAAGCCCCACCAAACTCTCCTCTATTAATAAAATCCATATTATAAAGATTTAATAGTTTTACTACCTCAGAATAGTCTTTACCTTCTCTTGCTGTTATTAAAACTTTTTTACCTCTTTTTTCAATTGCTTTAACAATAGGAATAAAAAATAAAACTGACTTTGGAGTAACTAAATCAAACCAAATCATCATTAACCTTTTTTAATATAACAAATTCCAAGTTTTTCCAAATCTTCTACACTTGATATAACTTTATCACTCTTTACTATCTTCCATGCTTCTTTCATACCTTCAGACCATGAAATATCATCAAAAACTACAATTGCATTTTCTGTTAAAAAAGGTTTAATCTGATTAAAATATTTAATTGTTGCATCTTTATCATGATGCCCATCAATAAAAGCAAAATCAATAAGAGCTATCTCTTCTAATACTTCATCTAAAATATCTTGAAATTTTCCTATATATTGTCTTATATTTGAACAGTTGGCTTTTTTGATATGTTTTTCAGCTATTGAAGCTAAAGTATTATCTCCTTCAATAGTATGAATAATTGACAAAGGTGAAGCTTTTGCCATATATATACTTGAAAAACCACAACAAGTACCTAATTCTAATATATTTAAAGGTTTTGATTCTTTTACTAAAGAATATATTAATTCAGCCCACTTCCCTTTTAATCCAACAGAACAAATATCTTTAATGGTAGTTTCACGTTGAATACCTAGATAAGATTCTTCAAGCGTTCTAGAGTTATTTGGGGCTCCTGCTCCATAATCAAATAGTTTAATATTATATGTATTTTTTTTTGAATTTTCTCGAATTTGCTCTATCTCGTCAAATTTTTTGTAGTCTGATACTTCAAATCCCAAAGTATTCCTTCTTTTTCTTAATTTATAGTTTTTATATTAATTCTAATATTTTCTAAAAAACTACTATACACTATCTATTAAAGTTTTATTTTAATTTAAACATATATAATAGCTAAAAACAAATAAAAAGTAATACCTAGATAGCGGAGAGATATGCTTAAGAAATGCCCTTTTTGTGAAACTTACAATAAAAATTTTGAATCATTTGGTTTTGACTTTCCTATTTTAAAAAAACTTAATGTAATTGGTGGTGGAAAAAGAGAAAATGCAAAATGTCCAAAATGTTTTAGTATAGATAGAGAGCGCTTGATTTATTTGTATCTTAATCAATTTACAAAGATATTTACAGATTCATTAGATGTATTACATATTGCTCCAGAAAAAAGACTTAGGGAAAAAATTGAACTAAATAAGAATATCAATTATACAACAGCTGATTTATATAAGAACTTTGTAGATATAAATTTTGACTTATGTAATATCCCTTTAGAAAATAATAGTTTTGATATTATAATTTGTAACCATGTTCTTGAACATATAGTTGAGGACAAAAAAGCGATGAAAGAATTAAAAAGAATTCTAAAACCAGAAGGTATAGCTATTTTACAAGTACCATTTTCAAGACTATTAGAAAAAACTTACGAGAATAAAACTATTTTATCAGAAAAAGAAAGAGAAATACATTTTGGACAAAATGATCATGTACGTATTTATGGTATCGATTATTTAAAACGACTAGAGAATATTGGCTTTATTGCTGAAGAGTTCAAATGGACAGAGCATAAAGAATTCACAATAGAAGACTATGCAATTAATGAAGAAGAACCTATCTTTATAGTAAAAAATAAATAAAGAATTAAAGCTCTTAATAGTTTTCTTTAAACCATTTTGCAAAAATAAAGAGGTTCCAAAAATGTTGCTTAAATCTTTTGTTTTTCGCTTCATTAAATAAAAATTTTATAAAATCTTCATTAAACAAATTTAAACTTGCATTAGTTTCAAGAATAATATCTAAACATTTATTTTTATAGAAATCTAATACCCACTCAATAAAAGGAGAACTAAATCCTTTTTTTTCTCTAAAAACTATATCTTTAGGTAAATACTTTTGAGATATCTGTTTTAATAAATATTTTGAATATTCTCCTTTTTTAATTTTTGAATCAACTTTAAAAAGGTATTCAACAAGATTTGAATCTAAAAAAGGGGCTCTTACTTCTAAGGAGTTAGCCATAGACATTCTATCAACTTTTGTCATAAGCACATCACTTATCCAAATTCTAAAGTCTATATAGGACATCCATTTAATATCTTCATAACTATTTTCATACTCTTTCAATCTATTTTTTATTTTGTATGTTTTAAATAACTCTTTTTTCTGATATTCTGTAAAGCATTCTCCATATGACTGATAAACTCTTTGATGATTTAAAGCTCTATTATTATATTCCCATTCCTTTGTTAAATTCCAATCTCCTAGTTCTGATATTGTAGGATATTGCAAGGCTTTTTTATAAAGTCCATATCCTAAAAAACACTCATCTCCTCCTTCTCCGGATAAAACTGCTTTTATTCCTTGCTTTCGAACAAAGTTTGACAGTATAAAAGTAGGTATAGAAGCAGTATCAGCAAAAGGTTCATCTGTATAAAGTAGCATATTATCTATGTTTTCGATAAAGTCATTTCTACTTACTAGTATTTCATTGTGATTTGAATTAATATAGTTTGAGACTTGTTTTGCATATGGTAATTCATTATATTCATTGAATTCTTTAAAACCTAGACTAAAAGTATTGATTTTATTATTTGTGATCCGAGTATATATTGAAGAAATAAAAGAAGAGTCTATACCTCCAGATAAAAAAGTCCCTACATTTACATCCGAAACTAGTCTTTTCTCAATACTACTAAAAAGTAGATTTTCTAAATCATTTAAAATTGTTTTTTCATCATAAAAATAAGTTTCAATATTCTCTAAAGAAAAATATTGTTGAATTTTCAAATCTTCTTCTAACAATAAATATGAGCTACTATCTAATTTAAAAATATCTTTATAAAAAGTGTTTCCATTTATAGGTGTATTATATGACATATATTCATACAATGCTTCTTTATTTACTTCAGGCTTATAGTCAAGTAATTTTAAAATTGATTTTATTTCACTTGCATAGATAAATTTATTATTTTTAAAATAATAGTAAAATGGTTTTTCACCAAATTTATCCCTTGCCGCAAAATATCTTTTTTTTCTTTTATCATAAATACAAAAAGAAAACATACCTTCCAATAAATTTAAAAAGCTTATATCATATTTTTGATAGAGTCTAATAATAACTTCTGTATCTGATTTTGTAATACAACTTAAACTTTCTTCTTTTATTAACTTCTTATAATTATATATTTCTCCATTAAAAGTAATAATAATATCATCAAACACCATTGGTTGATTTGCTTCGTCATTTAGGTCAATAATAGATAAACGAGTATGCCCAAAGTAATTATTATGATAT
This sequence comes from Arcobacter sp. F155, assembly GCF_004116455.1. NCBI lineage: Bacteria > Pseudomonadati > Campylobacterota > Epsilonproteobacteria > Campylobacterales > Arcobacteraceae > Arcobacter > Arcobacter sp. F155. Next base: position 121,041 of record NZ_PDJU01000004.1, on the reverse strand, counting down.
TCATAATATCCTAAATTATCAGGCCCTCTATGGCTAAGTAGTTCAATTGATTTATAAAAATTCTGTGAATAAAAATTACAACCTACTATTCCACACATAACGAGAGTATTTCCTTCTTATAATTTTCTAAAGTTTTTTCTAAAGTAAACTTCTTTGAAATATTAAATAAATTATCTGCATATTGTTCATTTATTTTTTCATTTTGAAGAAAATACAAAATTTTATTTGCAAGCAATCTAATCTCTCCTATTTCTATAGTGTTCTGAGAGGGGAGTATTTCATTGCTACCTTTATAATTATAGGCCAAAATATTTTTTTTACAAGATATTACTTCAAGAATAACATTAGAGAAGCCTTCTGATTTTGAAGGGAAAACAAATAAATCACATGATTTAATATAAGAACTTGGTCTTTTTCTTCCAAGCAATTTTACTCTATCACTAATATTTAAATTTTTTATCAAAGTTTGCAATTTTTCTTTTTCTACACCATCTCCAATAATAAATAGATCATGTTCAATATTATCTTTTATTAAGTTGAATGCTTCTATAAGATCACATTGCCCTTTCCTTTTATTTAATCTCGCTACATTTAAAATAAAAGGTTTATGATAATTAAAAAGTTCATTAGAATTATTTTCTGAAATACCATTATAAATAGTTACAATATTACTTAAATCACATAATTCTTTGAGTTCATTATTGATATGATTACTAACAGTTATAATTTTATCTGCTTTAGGATAGAAGAGTTTTATATTTTCAAAATAAAAGTTACTATCAAGTAAATGTATTCTTTCTTCTTTTTTATATAAATTATAAATAGAGTTTCTAATAGAAATAATTTTTTTACATTTATAATTTGTATTTAATAATATTAAATTATGATAATCTTCATAGCTAATCACAATCTCTGGTGAAATTTTTTCTAGCAGAGCCTCTAATTCTTTTTTTCTATAATCAAATAGTTTTAATCCAACATTTTTTTCTTTTGTATTAATTTTTAAAGTTTTGATTTTAAAAACATCTATATTATCAACTTTATAAAAAAAATCTTTATGATCTTCTGCAAGAATGATTGATACTTTAAATCTATATTTCAAAGAGTTTGCAAGAGTTGATACAGACTTTTGAACCCCTCCACACTCTAGGCTTTGTGTAAAAAAAACAATTTTTTTCATATTAATTACTTTTTAAAATAAGCCAAAAATTAGGAGAATATTCCTTTAGTTCAATCTTATCTAGAAGTAATCCTAATATATTATTTATACTAAAAATCAATAATAAAAAAGGTAAAGCTATTGTATTTCTTAAATACTTTTTCCTACTTATTAAATTCCATATAGCTCCATTTAAAATAGAAAAAATAGTTGTACCTAAATACCCTTGTCGATGAAACTCAAGTATGTGAAAATTGTAATCTTGACATATTTTTTTCAATCCATATTCACTAAACCTAAAATAATCATATGGTATTGCATGAGCTTGATAAATAAAAGGTACTGATAGAATTAATATCCCATCTTTTTTAAGAACTCTTTTTATTTCACTTAAGGCTTTAAATGGTTCATCAATATGTTCTAATACTTGAGTTAATATCACTGTATCAAAACTATTATTCTCAAAAGGAAGGTTTTTTATATCTGCATCAATGAATTTTTCTTTTGAGTTAGAGAATAAATGCTGATGAACATTACTTTTATCTACACAAATATACTCATCAACATTATTAATAATATATTTTTTATAAGGTGAATTCCCAGAACCAATATCTATACATTTTCCCTTTATATAAGGAGTACTTTTTTTTATAGATTTCTTAAGTTGAAACCAGTTCAAATAATTTAAATGTGTTATATACACATTTGGTTTTTTATTTTCACCTGTTAATTTAGGAAGAAGTTTGAAAGAAATAAAATCCATTATATTCATTATTATCCTTAAATCATTTTTGTATTTAAATCTTCAATACAATCAACTTCTAACCAAGACCCATTTATAAAAATAGGATTTACATCATACAAGTTATCAATTATTAGTTGAATAAAAGAAGTCAGATACATATTATCAAAGTCTTTATTATCGTAATATCTATCTTTAGATAGATTATTATAAAAAGCTAAAATTTTTTGTATTGTATTTTTTGAAATCTTTATAAGTCCAATATATTGACCCTCTATCTCACTATAATCTTTTGTTTTTTTACCTAGTTCAATAATTTTATTATCTTTAATTTTCAGTGTCTCAGCATCATCAAGAGGATTTTGCATTCTTTGAAGCCATAATTTTTTCCATTGTTTATCTACAACCACACTAATATCATACTTCGATTTAATTAGCTTTTCAATAACTTCTTTTTTATATATAATATCAGAGTATGAAATAATTAAATCATCATTCATAAACTCTTTAGCACAAAATAAACTTGTTACCATATTAGTTTTATTATAATTTTTATTATAAATAAAAGTAAGGTTTTGTTCTTTTAGATACTCTTTTAAAACTTCACTTTTATATCCTGTAACTATATATCGTTTTTCAATATCTTTAGTAACTTCTAAAATATAATCAATTAAAGGTTTATCTTGATACTTTACCATACATTTAGGAATATTATTTGTTAAAGGTCGCAATCTTGTACCTTGTCCTGCTGCAAGTATAATTAATTTCATTCTATCATCCAAAAAAAGATTTTATTATATTTATTTGAGATTTTTTTAAAGGCACTTCCCTCTCAGGGTGCCACATCTGAGCAAATATTTTATATTTTCTATGCTCAATTGCTTTAATAATACCTTCCTCTGAATATGCACTAGAAAATAAGTCAACAGACAACTCTTTTACACCATAATTATGGTAAGAGTTTACTTTTTTCAATTTTACTAAGTTCTCATAATAATATGATTTTGGATTTACTAATAATTGATGTTTAATTGCAACCTGATTTTTTACAGAAGTAAATGTACTACCAAAATAATTAGCAATAACCTGTAATCCTCTACAAATTCCTAATATTGGAATACCATTATCTATACAATAACTAATAAGCTTATCTTCAAAATTATCTCTTAATGCAGAGGATTTATTTTTATTACAAGTATTCAAATCATTCCCACCACTTAGAACAACTCCATCTACTTTAAATTTATTCATAACCTCAGCAATGTTACTTGTGTAAGATATTACAATAGGTATATACCCGCAGGCTCTTAATAAAATTAAATAACTACTATCCAATGATTCACGTATTTCTGAATATTTATCAATATACTCAATTCTTTGAGTTATAACAATTATTTTCTTCATCCTATTCTCTTAATCTTTTGGATATTACAATCTATACCAATATAATTATATTTGATTATATCTGAATAAGACTTTTCTCCTACACCAATCACCGCTGGAATATTTAATTCTGCACAACGAATTGCCATATGTGAGTTTGCACCTCCATAACATGTGACTAATCCTGCTATTTTTTTAGTAAATAAAAAATCATATCCCGGATCTGCAGACCTAATACAAATAATCTTATTTTTTAAGTCTTCAATATAGAGTTGTTCTTCTGATACTATTTCTGCTTCAACACTACTTAATGTAACAAAGTTTGCACTACTATCCAAATTATAAAAACTATATATTTCAAACTCATTTTTTAATAAATCAGGAAGGTTAATGCCTTGTGTTATTTTATAAAGCTTCTTATTTGTTTTTATTTGTTTTTCAAATAAAGATTTTATATCTTCAAAACTCAAATCAGAATAAAGTGATAAAATAGTTTTAAAATCTAAATATGCCATATCTTCTTTTTTTATATTATGTCTTTTAGCTAGTTCTTCTATTAAAACTAAAATTTCACTTAATGATTTAGTAAAGATAAATTTTCCATATTCTCTTGCTTCTATTGACTTTTTAATAAACTCTACTAACTCTATAGCCGTAATTTTAAGTTTAGACTTTTTTAAATAATTATCTATTTGGGATAACTGGTGATTAGTAAAACTAAAATGCTCTTTTTCTTCACTTTTAACTTTAGTCTTAGAAAAGTACAAATGAAAACTTTCATCATAACGTTTTGAAGTTATCTCATATGTACCAGGTCTTAAATGTCCATATTTTTCTAGAAAAGAATCAATTTCTAATTCATTATACTCTTTTGATAACTTCTTTGATACTGTCTGTAATGAATTCATAAAGCTTACATATTCATTATTTGAAATTATATTCTTATCAATAAATGATTTTAAAAAGGATACAGCAATAAAAGCACATCTTGCTAGTCCAGCAAAAGGTAAAGTTCCATATCTTTTACAATCTTCTGTAAGCCAATAAATTTTATCAATCAAAGACAAATTAGATTTCATTATTAGTTCATATTTTTCTTTTAAAACTTCAATCTTATTCAAATCATCCTTATATAAAGAGAACACGTTATTTGTTAACTCTATTAAACTAACTTTTATAGAATTAATCTCATCTTTTGAAAAATTATGAGCATAAAGATTTTCTAATTTACTGTTAGTTGAAAAATCATAACAAGAAAGGATTATGTCAAATTCAACTTTATCATGTCTAGATGGATTATTCTTTAAATACTCTAAATAAAACTCAACTAACTTTTCTGCTGTCTCTTTATTTAGTGAGTTAGGAATAAAAGAATTAAAACTTACACGAATATCTATGTATGCTACTCCAAGAAAGTTTACTAATAAAGGATGAGTGCGAAGATCTCTATAACCATAATTGCTACGTTGATTTGCCCAAATAGAATCAGTAATTAATTCCTTGTATAAAGATAAAGATAGTTTTTTAGGTTTCTTGCCTATGATCTCTGCAGGATTCCAATCAGGCATAACTCCATACATAGTATAATTTCCTAATAAATTTGGATGTGGACAATTAAGTTTTTTTATTTTTTTATGTAGCTTATAAAGGGCTTTTTCATAATCAATTTCAGATAAATCATGTTTATTCTCTTTTACAATTGGTCTTACTTGAAAAATATAAATATCTTTTCCATCATAACCAAACTCAATATCTAAAAAAGAGTTATCTAATATCAACTCCAACTCTTTAACAGCTTTTATTAATTGATCAAGAAAAGGACTCTTTCTTTGAATATTAAAAGCATTTTTATATTCAATATATGTTTTAAGATTCTTCCCTGTTCCATCAGTAACACTTGAAGTACTTCCTTTAGTATCGTAATTAACTATATAATATGAGCTTAAAGAATCAAGATCACTAGTAAAAACCACACCACTATAAACTACATTTTTCAACATTGATTGAATTAAAATCTCATTTTTGTCTAAGTTTTGTCCATTATAAGATAATATCACCTCTTTTATAGCATTACTTATTTCATCATCATTATTAATATTTACATCTAAGATTGACTTATAATGTCCAGCATTAGAAAAATATTCAGTATCTTCATCAAAAGAAGAAGACCTAACTATAACATTATTTTTAAAGAAAGCTTTTATATCGTTAATTACTTCAGGGATAAAACTACTAGCTTTAAAAACTAAAGGTGGTAAAATTTTTGATTTTTGTACTTTATCTTTCAAAAATAGCAAAGCTTGTGCTTTTGAGAGCCTCATCATTCTTTTTCCACAGTAACTATTAGTAGATTTGAAAAATGTTTAGAAAAATATTTATGTAAAAAATTATCTATAATCTCTCCAAGTTTATTCAACTTAAAACCTTCAGAACGTGCTTTTGATTCTACAAATATTTTATCTTTCATATTTTTTGTTCTAAAAAAATCATATTTAAATAAAAAAGATACATTTCTTTCATATTGAATATTTTTTATTTTAAATCCAGCTTTTCTAAGTATTTCTATAGTTGATTCTAAATCAAAATGCAACCTATGAAACTTATTGAATTTTTTTTCTTTATTTCTGCTTTTTATTATTTTTTCAATTAGATTATTTTCAAAAGAATCATATCTTACGGAAAAGAGTAAAGTTCCTTTCTTCTTTAATACTCTGGCTGTTTCATCAAAAGCTTTTTGTACATCATTAACATCTTCTAAATTATGGAATAATCCAAAAGCAATAATATAATCAAAAGAGTACTTATCATAAGGAAGATTTAATACATTTCCTTGAATAATATCATCTTTATTATCTATAACATTTTTAATATTATTTACAGCCACTTGACTATATTCAATTCCTTTAATATTATATTTCTTATTTTTATAATGAAAATATAGTCTTCCTGCTCCACAACCTAATTCTAATATAGTTTGAGTATCTGTATAATCTTTTAAAAACTCTTCTGCTTGTTTTATAGGATAAAAATTTGTACTTTTAAATCCGGTAATATCAACACCAGAACTTTCCCATCTTTCATTCCAATAATTACTATTATCTGTATATCTATAGACTTTTCTCATTTTTTACTATTATCTCTTTTTTATTTAATGCCAATTTTTTTAAAACTGGATGAATTATATAGTACTCTTTTTTATTATCTCTTTTTTGTTTTCTTGTATTAAAATTTTTTAAAGTTAAAATATTAATTAATAAATATGTTCTAATAAATGGATCATATAGATAATCAAAATCTACATCTAATATTTCAAAACTCATTTCCTTAATTATATCCCCAGTATCAATTTTTGAATCTAAGAAAAAAGCTGTAGCATAACAAATAGACTCTTTTAATAGTGAATAGTATATAGTTGTACTTCCTCTATACTCAGGAAGTTTCCCTGGATGAACATGAAGTAATCTTGTTTTTTTTAGTATATTTTTATTAACAATTTCACCACCATTCCCACAAAAAATATATATATGGTTACTACTTTCATCTAATTCATCTGTAAAATCATTTATTGAAGTTTTTTCTATAAATTCAGTTTCAAAATATTTCAATAAATTTTCAAATGACTCATCAATTGTTATACTAAAATTCATATATCCAATTTTTTTATTTTTAAAAGATGATATATCTAGCTTTTTATAATTATATATTTTTACGCTATTTAGTTTTATCTTAGCCTCTTTAATTGCCTTAAGATAAAAATAAGCTCTATAATTTGATGTACCTACAAAGGAAATATCATACATAATAAATCCTTTCAAAATAATACTCTTCAGCTTTTAAAGAACGTTCAAGTACAGATAATTCAAAGACACTAAAGTTTTTAATATCAATAGAAGTTAGACTATCATTGACTTTTAATAAAGTACTAAATAAAGAAAAACAAAATTCTTGTTCTAAGTCCAATACTAAATAAAACGCAAATAATGTCAAAAAACTAATATTCTCTTTTTCATTTTCAAAAAAAACTTTTTTTACTTCAAATTTTTTTTGAAGTTCTAGAACTTCAGAGTGCTTTAAAGGTTGAATAGTAGATAAAAAAATATGAAATTTTGAAGTTATCCTATTCAATATTTGTTTTAAAAATGTTTTTCTTTGTACAATATAATCTTCTATAAAATTAGTATCAGATACATCACTATACTGATATTTAATAGGGTTTTTAATTAAGTTATTTTGAGTATATTTATACATTTATTACCTTTTTAATTTGTAAAACAATATCCTCTAAAGTATTATTTTTAAAAACTATATCAGATGTTTTGGGTTTATCATAAGGAATATCTATCCCAACAACATTTGTAATCTTTTTTTCAATTGCATCTTGATAAATAGTTCTTCTTGTTTTTAGAATATTAATTGGTACATCTAAAAATACTTCTAGATATTTATCATAATAACTTCTATTCTCTATTCTATGTTCTTCAAAAATCGACATTATCGATACAACGACTGTAAAACCCTGTTGTTCAAATATCTTTGATAATTTTTGTATCCTTAAAGAATTCTTTTTTCTATCTTCAAGAGTATATCCTATATCTTCTCCCCAAATCGTTCGCATATCATCACCATCAATATGAAGTATTTTTAAAGAAGAATCTTCTTTTTGAAGTTTTTTAGCCAAAGTAGTTTTGCCTGATCCAGGTAAACCAATTATCCAAATAACCATATTACTTTTCTACTTTCTTTTTATAAATAATTTGAAAAGCTTCTCTTATCTTATTTCTTTCAGCTTCAGAACGATTCTTTTTTTTACTTCTCAAAGTAAATATTTTATGTTTTTTTTCAAGAAATTCATCAATCATTTCATTGCAATACTCTATATTGTGATATGAATCAATAACATATAAAGGTGTATTATTAAATAAACTTAATAAATGTAATTCTTCCCCTAAAATAGAGGAATCAATTTGTAATACTTCACTAACTAAGAAAATAATTCGTTCAAATTCTTTATTAATATATTCATTTATATTTTTTAAATCTATAATTATATTTTTTGAATTTGTATAATTTTCAATAAATTCCTCTATATATGGATTATCACTAGACTTAATAATCAAACTTCTTCTTTTCTTCATTAGTAGTTTTATTTTTTTTTCTTTATTTCTTCTACTTTCTTTTAAAATCATTTCTCTTTCTTCTTCAAATCTTTTTTCATATTTATTAAAAAGAGAAATATATTTAGTAAGCATTATTTTATCTGTAACAAAAGTCTCGTTTATACTATTCTTTTGAATTTTAAATAATTTAAAGTCTTTCCTATCTCTATCATATTCTATTTTATAGTCATCTTTAATTAAAACAACTTTTGCTTTTTTCTGTAATGGGAATTTATTCTCAACTCTAAGTACTCTATTAAAAGAACCTTCTTCTATGGTTTTAAAAAGACTAATTCCATCTAAGTACTTTGGATATTCTAGACTAAAAATATCATATATTGTAGGAAGGATATCTACTAATGAGGTATTATGTTCTACCTCTTTTACCTTTATATCAGGATGTTTTATAAAAAAAGAAGCCTTTATATTCTCTTGGGACATTAATTCATCATGAGAAAAATTATATTCTTTACCTTCTCTATAAAAGGGATAACCATGGTCTGAATTCACAATTATTGCAGTTGAATTTTCATCAATTTTAGAAATTGCTGAAGTATAAATCTCTTCAAAATATTTATTATAATCATAGTTAAAATATTTAACTGGATCTTTAAATAAAGGTACATTTACATGTATCAAAAGAAAAAAAGGTTCCTTTAACTCTTCATTTTCTAAAAAATATTTAATATAATTATTATATTCTTCAACATACTCTTCATCAAAAATTGTTCCATTTTTATATTGATAATAAGCAGATAATGCCTTTTCTTTATTTTCAACTAAATCTATAATTTTACTATTAATTTGATCTTTTAAGTCATCTGGATAAAAAGTTAAAAAGTATATATTCATACCCAACTTAGATAGTTTTTTATCTACCGTTTCTAGCTCATAACGTAATGATTTTAAACTACCATAAGTTTTTGAAATTTTTGTAGCATATGTCCCTCTCAAAAAAGAAGAAAAAGACATATATGTACTAGGATGAGCAGTATACATATTTTTAAATTCACAAAAACCCTCACTCTTTAATGTTTTAAAAAATTCAAATCTTCCAAAAGGGTCATTATATTTTACGGTACGTACTCCATCCGGGATAAGCCAAAGAATATTTTTAACTTTCATTATTTAATAATACCTTCTTAATTGTATTAACTATATATTTGGCCTCTTTATTTTTTAGTTTAGGATATAAAGGAATAGAAATAACATTATTTCCAAACTCATTTGCAATTGGAAAATCTTCAGGTTTATAATTAAATATTTGTTTATAATAAGTTAAATTATGAATAGCTCTATAATTTACAGCTACTTGAATATTTTTTTCTTGTAACTTTTTTATTATATTATCTCTATTTTTAGTAAGTATAATAAAAAGATGCCTTGCACTTTTAGTTTTTTCTGGGATAGTAATAAATTTTATTTGTGCTTTTTTAAGACTTTTTTCATAATACTTTGCAAGTTTCTCTCTTTTTTCTAACCTTTTTTCTATTTTTTCTAATTGCCCTATAAGTAAAGCTGCTTGTATATCACTAATATTATATTTCCAGCCTAAAAGTTCCATATCCCAATGTTGAAAGCCATTTGTATATCTTGAGGCGGCATCTTTATTAATTCCATGAAGTCTTAATTTATAAAGTTTTTTTGCAAGTTCTTCATCATTTGTTGTTATTGCTCCACCCTCTCCACTTGTAATATTTTTTGTGGCATAAAAAGAAAAACAAGCTGCATTAGATAATTGACCAACTTTTACTCCATCTCTTTGTCCTTCTATACAATGTGCAGCATCTTCTATGATAAAAAGTTTATGTTTATTTGCAATTTGTTTAATCTTTTTCATATCACACATATTTCCAAATAAATGAACAGGAATAATAGCTTTTGTTTTCTCAGTAATAGCACTTTCAATTAAATCTGCATTTATATTTCCAGTCTCTTTTTCTATATCTACAAAAATAGGTTTTGCTCCCACATGTAAAATAGCATTTGAGGTTGCTACAAAACTCATAGGAGTTGTAATAACTTCATCACCTTCTTTTATATCTAATGCTAATAAAGATAAGTGAAGTGCTGCGGTGCAAGAATTAACAGCAATACAATATTTAGAATCTAAGTATTCACAAAAGTTATTTTCAAACTCTTTAGTAACATTGGCATTTGTTAAAAATATTGATTTTAATACTTTATTAACTCTTTTTATATCTTCTTTATTAATATTATGTTTAAAAAAATCTACTTTCATTAGTGAATCACTTTTTGCCCATCTTTTAAAATAATTGGTATTTGTCTCATCCAAATTTGTTTTTCCCAAGTTTGAGAATTATTTTTATACCAACTTATAGTTTTTTCTAAGCCCTCTTCAAATTCAACTTTAGCTGTCCAGTTTAATACTTCTTTCATTTTATTTATATCTGCTCTGTGGCAGTCCACTTGACCTGGTCTATCTTCAATATATTGAATAAATGAACTATCAATATTTAACTGTTTAATCACTTTTAATGCTACTTCTTTTATAGAAATTGATTTTCCTGTTCCAAGATTGAAAACTTCTCCTTGTACTTTATTTAAAGGGGCATTTAAAATAATATCTAAGCCATTGCACGTATCTTCAACATAAACCCAATCTCTTGAAGCAATTCCTTCTCCATGAATATGAAGTTTTTCTTCCATAAGTGCATTTGTAATAAATCTTGGAATCGCCTTTTCTAAATGCTGTTTTGGGCCATAATTATTAAAAGGTCTCACAATCACGGCTGGAATATCATAAGTATTAACATAAGAATATACCAGTCTATCTGCACCAGCTTTTGCTGCAGCATAAGGTGATGCTGGGTTTAAAGGGTGGTCTTCATTCATATATTCACATTGATGTGCTGAACCATAAACCTCAGAAGTAGAAATATGAATAAATTTTTTTATTTTATGTTTATTTTGTAATACTGCATTTGCAATAGTTTGAGTACCTATAACATCCGTTTCAAAAAAATTTCTATTATCAAAAATTGACCTTGTTACATGAGTTTCAGCAGCAAAATGTACAACATAATCTGATTTAGCTACTAGTTCTTCAACTAATGCACTATTTTTTACATCTCCATACCAAAACTCAAATCTTTCATTGATATTATTTATATTTACAGGGAAGTTTTCTATATTTCCTGCATATGTTAATAAATCTAAAACTATAATTTTTGAATCTCTATATTTATTGTAAATATATGTTGCAAAATTAGAACCTATAAAACCAGCTCCACCAGTAATAAGATAAGTATTCCCCATTTTAGTACCTTTTCTCTAATAATTTATTTGTAAAATTTAAAATAAATTTTTTATTTTCTTCTATAATATTAAGTGTAAAGTCATAAGTATTTTTACTAATTTCAACAATTTCTTCTTTATTATTTAGTAGTTCTAAAAGTTTTTCTTCTAAATTATATATATTATAATTTATAATTGGCATTTGCTTAAAATGTTTTTCATAATATTCATTATTTATATATTTAAAAAAGTCATTCAATTCATTATCCAAATTTGCTAAAACTACTTTTCCTTTTATTGCTGCTTCTAAAGTTGTATATTGCAAAAATCCATCAATAAAAGTATCTATTATAATATCAGCTTCTTTACATTTTTTTAAAAGAGTATCCCTTGAAATAGAAACTAATATTTCATACTCAAAATCATCTCTTTCTTTTGATAAATTTTCTAAAATCAAGCTAATATTTTTTGTGCCTTTTCTAAATTCATCATTTGCAAAATGTACAATTTTTATTGTATCTTTTTTAATAAAAGTTGGTTTCTCTTCAATATCTAATAAGATATGCCCATGAAGAGTTAAAATATCAAATCTAGGTAAAAATTTTATAAAATCAACTAAAGTAAATATTGCATTTACATATTTACTCCACCATATATTTCTTTTAATTCTTTTAAAATCCATATCAAAATATTTTTTATCAAAAAGAGTTAGTGCATATTTCTTTTTTAAATTTGACATTTTATCAACTGTCCAAACATCACTTCCATATGGAAATAAAACTACTTTTTTATCAAATAACTGATAAATAATAGGTTCTAATCTCCACCAGATAGTTCTTTCTAAAAAGCCACTGTTAAAATACAATAAAAATAGTTCAAAATTTAAAATGCTCCAAATAAAAGCAAAATAAGTTCCAAGAGTAAAAGGTCTTTTTGCTATAAAAGAAGTAGAAATATCATTTAATGTTATTCCATTATGAAAATTACCCTCTGACCAATCTTTTAAAACAAAAAGTGTTGTATTAAATTCTTTTTTTAATACATCATTATAAGTTTTAAATATAATTATAGGAACAGTTCCTAAGATAATCTTTTTAGAACTTCTTTTTTTTATTTGTTTTTTAAATAATAATAGAAAAAAGGCTAAGATTAGTACAGGTATCCCAATAAAAATATCAATAAAAACTCTTTTTACATAATATAAAAATTCATTTTTTATATTTGTTGGTGCATCAAAATTACTAGTAATTGTAAAAGAGCTTTCATTTTGTATTGTTTGTTTCATTTTTAATCCAATAAATCATTAGGAATTAGATCTTTCATCACATTCATATAAGAAGTTCCTTCTTCTGGCCATTTTGTATTAACCCAGTCAGGACAATTTTCGCAAAAAGAGAAATTTTTAAAATCATTTTTTAAATGAGCTTCTCTTAACTCTTCCATAAATTTACTTTGCCATACTTCTTTTATTGAAGTAGTTTTAAAATCAATAAAATGTGAACCATGTACCCAATCAGCAGGACAAAAAGCTAATTTTCCATCAGGTGTTAAAGTAAGTCTTTCCCAAGGATATAAGCAAGGTTTTCTAAAAGTTGTTTGAGTTAGATCTTTCATTTTTTTTGAAATATTTTTTTTAGAGCCAGCAGAAGAGTGTAAATTTCTAATTACTACAAAATTAGCTCCTTGCTCTTCCCAGTATTTTTTAAAACTTTCAGCTTCTTGAATATTTTTAGGTTGATTAACAAAACTTACAACTATTTTTGTTTGACTATTAGTCTCTTTTATTTTTTTTATTAAATTTTTAATATTTTGCTTTACTATTTCTAAATTACCATTTATTCTAATTTTTGAATAAGTCTCTTCTAAATAAGCATCAATACTTATATCAATTACATCTACTTTTGCTTCTAATAGAACATTAATTTTTGAGTTAGTTAGTAAGTTTCCATTTGTTGTAACATTTATTCTTGTATTACTATATTTCCCTGAATATAAGATTATTTCATCAAAATTAGGATGTAATAAAGTCTCTCCATTTGCCGTATATCTTATATACTGACAAATATTATTACTATTTTCTGCAATATCATCAATTAATTTTTTATGCAAATTTAGGTCTAAATGTGAGCCCGTAAAATATTCTGATTTTTTAAATATAGGATGAGGACAGTGAATACAAGCAAGATTACAAAATTGCGTTAAATCTATGATTATTTGAGAGGGATACTCTTTTGAAAGATGTTTTTGAAAACCATATTTTATATTATTCATTTTTAGCCTTAAAACTTTTCATATATAAGCTACTATTTTCTCCCATATTAAAAATAAGATCTAAAATAGAAACAAAGTGATTAAAAGGAGTAAAAACTTGAGGATAGGGTTTATAGTTTGAGTAATCCATCCAGTTAACTTCAATTTTTTCTTCTTTAAAAAGATTTTCATTTAAATAATCTTTAGCAGCTGGTCCGGAAAAATAAGTTGCAGCATTTAATTCCTTACATATTCCTAATAATCTTTCACTTTTCCCTTCAACTAATTTAAACTCATTGGAGAAAAGTATTTTGGTTTTTATTCCTAAAATATCATTTATAGCTTTTAAAAATTTATAATTTATATCACTTAAAAAATCTTCATTTGAATTTAAATAAAGTTCTTCAAATAACTCTTTATACTCTTTAAAATAAGTAGCTTTAGTATAATTTCTTTTTATTGTTTCCCAATGAATTTGTGCCCAGTTTTTATTTTCAACTTTTGTATTAAAAATAGATTGATGAAATTTATTTTTAGTAACAACAGGAATACTTAACCACTTTAATCCAGTAGTTGTTTGTATTTTATTTCTATTTCTCCAGTCTCTTCTTGTATATTGCATACTATCATATATTACAAAATAATCAACACTATTTATTAAATCAAAATAACCTTTCCAAGGTATATAGTTAGATTGTAATATAGCAACTTTGCTCATATTAAAAAATTCTTTTTTTAGTGTTTATTTTCATTCAATTCCTGATAAACTTATTTTTAAAATCTTTATTATTAATAGTCTTAATTATTTAAGGTTTCTAAAAAATCAAACTCTTGATTTCTATAGTTTAAAATAAATAACCTTTCTTCTACTATTTTATGACATAGTTCTTTATCATTTATTAATAGTTTTGATACTTTTATATAGTCTTGAATATTTTTTACATGTCCTAAAGTATAAAAAAAAGATGAATGTCTATTTGCTATATTCAAATAATTATTCTTTTTTATAGAAGATATATCTTCTTTACTATATAAATCTTTTTTTAAATACCCTTTATTATTTTCATTATAAACTTTTATAAAATTTATTTTATTATAGTTTTTAAACCAGTCTTTAGAATGCAAAGAAACATATGGTCTCCCTTTGTTTCTATACTCATCTAGTGCTGCACCACCATTAACAAAAGAAGCTAAAAATAAATCTATGACATATGCATATATATTAGGGTCAATGTGTCCCGTAAAGAAAAATCTATCTCCTATTCCTAAATTATTTACCTTTGTTCTAATAGTATCTTGATTACCACTTCCACATGCTAGAAATATAGTATTTGGATTTTCTTTCATTATACTTGCAATACAATCTAGGTAATCATCATCTTCTATTTTTAATAAACGTCCTATATAACCTAAGATAAAACTATTTTTAGGATATATATCTCTTATTGTTTGAACCGTACTATAATCAATTTCTACTTGATAGTCTTTTAAATTTATAGGGAGGTGAAATATTTGATACTCATTGTTTTTTGTTCTTTGGTCAAAATGAGATATTTTTTTATCTATACCATCAATATGATACTCACTATTTCCATGACTCCAATAAACTTGTAAAGGTGCTGTTCTTGTTGTAAATAAAAAGTTATATTCAGGTCTACCACTCATTCCTATTAAAATGTCAATTTCATTAGATATTATATATTCACGAAGTTTTAAAGCCTTTTCTACTGTTGAATAAAATACAGAATTATTTGTAGCAAATTTTTTATTGCAATCTATCAGATTATGTCCTAAAAGAACCAATTCATTCTGTTTTTCAGTCAGGGAACCCCCTAACTCTTTAAAATTTAAATCAAAGGTAATAATCTCTACTTCAAGGTTTTTTAGATAATTTAATAATGTATATAAGACCTTATAAACAGAGTACTCTATTAATCTTTCTGGAACAAAAGCAATCTTCACTTTTCCCTTTTTCCCTTTATTAGTATTAGGCATTATTTGATATCTCTTAATAAAACTAGTTTTTATATAGTATTCAAATTTTTTCTCTACTAAATTATTGAACCGTAGGTAATCATCAAAGTCTGTTGAGACAATATTATTAGAATAATACAATGGAGTATATAGATAAAAAATAAGTTCATCTTCTTCTTTACTTATAGCCATATTGAATATTTTAAATAAATATTCAAACATCTTTTGAAAATTTTCTCTCTTCTTTTCATAAATTAACATAGTTATATAGTGAAATTTAAAAATAACCTGTTGTTTTTCAATAAATGTTTTATCCCAAAACTCTCTATCTTTTTTAAATTCTGCATTTAAACATTCTAAATATTCACTCATTTTTTCTTGTGGAAAAAGCAATAAAATAAAGTCTTTATTATCTATAATATTTTGAAAATCATTAAAATCATAATAAGTTTTAAAGAACTCTTCTTTAATTTTATTTAGGCTTTTTTTGTTTTCAATAATATCTAAAATATATTTTAAAATAAAAGTTCTAATATTATTTATTAATTTTAAGTTTTCATGACTTTTTTTATTTAATAATAATATTATTTTATTTAGCTGATTATGACTATTTACTGAGAGAGTATGCCCCTCTTCAATATATTTAGAAATATAATATAGTCCAATAACTACTTCATCTTCTATATTTTCATTTTCTATATTTTCAATACACGAGTCAAATATCTCTTCTGCTATATTATTTAAATCTTCCAATTGTTCCCTTATAAAACTTCTTTTAAAAGCTTACTCTATCTCCAATGGTATAACTCTTTTTAGCTTCTTTTCCTAAAATATCATTTAAATACTTTGGATGTAACCCATATCCAGGTCTTACACTTCTTATATTTTTTTCCGTAAAGAGTTCACCTTTTTTTATATCTTTACTAACATAAAGACTTCTTGCAAACTGTCTTGACTTTTTCTTTTTAGCAGTTAAAGTATAATCAACTTTACCAAGTAATCCTTCAGTATCTCTTACTGCCTTTATCATATCAGAAAACTCTTGTTTATCTAAAGAAAAATCTGCATCAGGACCACCTATTGATTTATCTAAAATAAAATGTTTTTCGATAACTTTTGCACCAAGAGTAACTGCAACAACAGGTGCTGTAGTTCCCAGTGTATGATCAGAAAAACCACTTACTACACCAAATGTTTGTGCTAAATTTGGGATAGTTGCTAAGTTTGCATCTTCTAGTGGTGCAGGATAAGAACTTGTACATTTTAAAAGTATAATATTTTCATTCCCTACACTTCTACATATATCAACAGCATCTTGTATCTCACTTATTGTAGCTATTCCAGTACTAATTATAATAGGCTTCCCTTTAGATGCGGTATATTTGATAAGATCATAGTCCGTTATTTCAAAAGAAGCAATTTTATATGCACTTGGGTTAAACTGTTCTAGAAAATCAACTGCACTTTTATCAAAAGGACTCGAGAAAATATCAATATCAATACTTCTAGCATATTCAAATAACTCCTTGTGCCATTCCCAAGGAAGGTACGCTTCTTTATATAATTCATAAAGTTTTTTATCATCCCAAAGAGTTCCACCTTTAATAATAAAGTCCTCTTTATCTGAATTTAATGTTAAAGTATCTGCAGTATAAGTTTGAAGTTTTACTGCATTTGCTCCTATTTCTTTGGCTGCTTTTATAGTTTTTTTAACAATATTAATATCTCTACCATGATTTGCACTAAGTTCTGATATTATATAAGTTCCATCTTTTTTTAAATCAAAGTTACCTATTTTCATTTATTAACTCCATACAAGCTACTTCTCTATTATTTATATTCTTTTCATTGACTGTAGTAAAGTTATATTTTTTATATAAATTACAGGCTTTATCATTTTCTTTAAAAACTTCTGCTTTTATTTTTTTAACTTTTAGAATATCAAAGGAGTACTTGATTATTTCTTCTAATAAAATTATTCCTTTATTTTTTAAAAAAGGGTTAGCATATATTCCCATATTTAAAGAATCAGGTGAAATATTAACAAAATCAATGACACCTATATATTCCATATTCTCTTTAACTAAAAAGTATAACTTATCCTCAGATAAAAGTAAATTATCAATAAAAGATAAATGATCTTCTAAACTAATATCTTTCTCTGTATACATCCACTTTTTTATAAGAGGATTATTTCTCCATTGAAGAATTAATTTTTTTTCATCTAATGATAATTTAGTAAAATTTATTAGTTTAATCTTTTTCATAAAATTTTTCTCATACTATCTTATTTATATATGTCCTTAACTTATTTCTATCAAACTTTTTTAGAAGTGAAATTTTTTTCTTCTTAAGATATTTATACATGTCCAGTTGATTATCAGCTGTCTTTACTGCTATCATTGGTAACCCTAGATAATAAACTTCGTTTATAGTTACACTTGGTGTAACAATTGCAAAATCACTCTTTGCCATAAGTTTTGCTATTTTATTTGAATTTATATGAAGAATAATCCACTTTTTATTTTGACAATAAGCTTCTAACTCTTTTAAATTTTTATTTGCTCTTGTTGTTACTAAATTTACTTTTATATTTTTAAATTTGCTTAATACTTTGAGAATATCAATATTTATATTACTATGATCAGCTCCACCCATTGCAATAAAAATAGTTTTTATTTTTGTATCATTTCTTTTTCTTTTTTTCTTTTTTTCTTTAATGAATTCTTCTCTTAAAAGAGTATATTTCTTTCCACATTTCAACTTACAACTATTAGGAACTAATCCTTTATATCTCTTTTTATCAGCACTTATATTATGATTTAAAAGAGTATCACAGTAATGTCTTTCATAAGTATCATCAAGTACAAATATTTTTAAACTTGGATTAGCTTTTTTTAACTTTTTTTCAAAACTAAAATCAATACCATAATGATCAATCACTATCATATCAATATTTTGTTCTTTTATAATTCTATTTAATTCTTTGATATTCTCCGTCTTAAGAACCAACCTTTTATATTGAGCTTCATCAATTTTAGAATTAATATTTCCTTCTAATTCTCTACTTGCAAATATTATGTTATGTTTTTTTTTCTCATACTTTTTTGCTAAAACCAAATCCCTCATTATATGCCCAGTACCAATTTGAGATGAAGAGTCTGCCCTAAAAAGTATATTCATTTTAAAGTTCCCCATTTTGTTTTAATGCAGTATACATATACTCAGCTCTTGTCCAGTCTTCTAAAGTATCTATATCTTGTACCAAATATCTTGGAAGGATAAGAGGAATACTAATATCACTAAAAATCATTGTATTTATACTCTTTTTTTGTCGTATTCTATTTGTCCAATAAAATTGTCCTGCATCCTGGTAAGCCTCTTCTAAATCTTGAGACCTTGTCATATAATGTTCTGGCATGAACATTTCACATCTTCCATCTTTATTGAGTTTAAAAGTTCTCTGAATAGGAAAAGGCATGGATGTAGAACTAAAGCTATTTATGGCATCACTATTTTTTAAGCTCTCATATCCTTCTATTATATACTTCTTCTGTAAAAAAGGTGCTGTTGCATAAATAGTACATATATACTCATAATATTCGTCTTTAGACTCAAGATAACCTATGGCATGATTTACAACATCAGCTGTGCCTGTAAAATCATCACTTAACTCTTCAGGCCTTAAGAACGGGACTTCTGCCCCATACTCTTTTGCAATACTTGCTATTTCTTCATCATCAGTAGAAACAATTACCTTATCAAAAAGTTTTGATCTTAATGCAACCTCTATACTATAAGCAATCAAAGGTTTTCCATGAAAATCTTTTATATTTTTCCTTGGAATTCTTTTACTTCCACCCCTTGCTGGAATTATTGCTATAGCATTTTTTTTCATTTACTTCAATACCTCAAATAATGTATTAATTACGTACTCTTGCTCTTCATTACTTAACAAAGGATATATTGGAAGAGAGAAACACTCCTCATAATATCTATTCATTACAGGAGTATTTTCACTTTCATAACCTAATTGTCTATAATATGGTTGTTTATTTATTGGTATATAATGAAGTTGTAAACCTACATTTTTTTCTTTCATTTTTAAAAATAGTTCTTCTTTTGAAATATTTAGTTTTGTAAAATCTACAAGAACAACATATAAATGATAAGAAGATGTTCCATCAAAAATATATAAAGGTTTTATTATTGAATTTTCCTTGCGCTTTGCACTCTCTTTGAGAAAAGCCTCATCATATTTTTTTGCTATTTCAAATCGTCTATGAATAAAACTATCTAGCTTAGAAAGTTGAGATATCCCTAATGCACATTGAAGGTCGGTAATACGATAGTTAAATCCCAATTGATGCATTTCATACTCCCATGGTTTCATTGAAGATGTTTTAACCATACCATGAGTTCTTAAAGAAAGAAGCTTTTCATAAAGCTTTTTTGAGTTAGTTGTAATCGCTCCACCTTCTGCTGTGGTAAGATGCTTTACTGGGTGAAAAGAGAATATTGAAATATCACTATTAGTACAGCTTCCAGCTTTTATTTCACCTTCTTTTGCACCAATCGCATGGGCACAATCCTCTAAAATAGTTACTCCATATGTCTCTTTTAAATATTTCAGTTTTGATTGATTTATCATATTTCCAGAAAAAGCAACAGCATATATTGCTTTTATAGTACTATCTTTTTTTAGCATTTCTTCACAGACATCTAAATCAATATTTCCATCTTCTTTTATATCTACAAAAACTGGTTTTGCTCCTACATAAAGAATAGAGTTTGCAGTTGCTAAAAAAGAGTTAGGAGTAGTTAAAACCTTATCTCCTTCATTTAACAATACTAATGATGCTAAATGTAGAGCAGCTGTACCATTTGATACTGCAATCACATACTTTGCTCCACAATAAGAAGATAGTGCATTTTCAAACTCTTTTACTTTTGGTCCTGTTGTTAAAAAATCTGATTTTAAAACTTCCACTACAGAGTCTATATCACTTTGCTCTATAGTTTGTTTTCCATAGGGTATAAAATTCATTAACTATCTTTTGCTAAATCTAAAAACTCTTCATGACTTAACCAAACATCATTATTACCAGAGTTATATTCAAATCCTTGCTCTACTTGTTTTCCTTTTTCACCTAATAGATTTTCATCAAATCTTCTAATAGAAGAAAACTTAATTGTAGGAGCGATAACAAAGTGATCTTCAAACTCAAATGTTAAATGAGAGTCATCACTAGGGCACATTATTTCATGAAGTTTTTCACCAGGTCTTATACCAATGATTTCATGGGGTAACTTAGGAGCCATAGCAAGTGCTAGTTCTGTCATTTTCATTGATGGAATTTTAGGAATAAATATTTCCCCACCTTGCATTCTTTCAAAGTTTTTTAATACAAAGTTCACTCCCTCTTGTAAAGTAATCATAAATCTAGTCATTCTTTCATCTGTAATAGGTAAAGATGAAGCTCCCTCTTCTATTAGTTTTTTAAAATAAGGAACTACAGAACCACGGCTTCCAATAACATTTCCATACCTTACAACTGAAAAAGAAGTATCTTGTTCACCTACAAGATTATTTGCAGCGACAAAAAGCTTATCACTAGCTAACTTTGTTGCTCCATAAAGATTTACAGGGTTTGCAGCTTTATCTGTCGAAAGTGCAATTATTTTATGTACTTTATTTTCGATTGCAGCATCAATAACGTTTTGTGCTCCATTGATATTTGTTTTTATACACTCCATTGGATTGTATTCTGCAATTGGCACGTGTTTTAAAGCTGCTGCATGTATTACATAGTCAACACCTTTCATAGCTTTTTTTAATCTCTTTTCATCCCGTACATCACCAATAAAGTATCTCATGCAAGGATCAGAGTACTCTTGTGCCATTTCATACTGTTTAAGTTCATCTCTTGAATAAATTATTATCTTATTTGGTTTATAATTTTTCAATATAGTTTTGGTATATTTCTTTCCAAAACTACCTGTTCCACCCGTAATTAAAATGTTTTTGTTATTAAACATAATTCATGGCCTTTGATTAATTTAAATTATTTTATATATTATCTAAATTATATTTAACTTTAATTTTAAGAGTTAATATGTAATAATTTAGTATAAATATATTATACAGGTTTTTTTATGGCAGAAAGTTCAATTCCAGAAGATATTTTAAAAATTCAAAAAAAACTAGCGACTTTTGAAAAAGGTAGCAGGAATTATAAAAAATATACTAAAATACTTGCAAAGCATATAAAAAAACATAATATGAAAAAAAGGGTTTCTTCCCATATCAAAACTATTGAAACAATAGAAAAATTCACAGAAGAAAAAAAAGATAAAGAAAACTAACATTACAAAATGCAATAAAATTTAGTACTTTAAAAAAATTGTGCTAAAATTCCAACATAATTAAAAAAGACACCAATAATTTAGGAAATAAAATGGATGAAAATCAAAAAAAATCACTTGATTTAGCAATTAAACAAATTGACAAAACATTTGGTAAAGGTACACTAATCAGACTTGGGGACAAAGAAGTAGTTCCAACTGAAGCTATCTCTACAGGTTCTTTAGGACTAGACTTAGCACTAGGTGTAGGAGGACTTCCAAAGGGTAGAGTTATTGAAATTTATGGACCTGAATCTTCAGGTAAAACAACTCTTACTCTTCACGCAATTGCAGAATGCCAAAAAGCAGGTGGAGTTTGTGCCTTTATTGATGCAGAACACGCTTTAGATACTGTTTATGCAAGAAATCTTGGGGTTGATATTGATAACCTACTTGTTTCTCAACCTGATTATGGTGAGCAAGCTTTAGAAATCTTAGAGACAGTTATTAGATCTGGTGCTGTTGATTTAGTAGTAGTTGACTCAGTTGCTGCACTTACTCCAAAAGTAGAAATTGATGGAGATATGGATGACCAACAAGTTGGTGTTCAAGCAAGACTTATGTCAAAAGCTCTTAGAAAAATCACTGGTTTACTAAATAAAATGCACTGTACAGTAATCTTTATTAACCAAATCAGAATGAAAATTGGTATGACAGGTTACGGAAGCCCAGAAACAACTACTGGTGGAAATGCACTTAAATTCTACTCTTCAGTAAGACTAGATATTAGAAGAATTGCGACACTTAAACAAGCAGAAAACTCAATTGGAAATAGAGTAAAAGTTAAAGTTGTTAAAAATAAAGTTGCACCTCCATTTAAACAAGCAGAGTTTGATATTATGTTTGGAGAAGGTATCTCTAAAACAGGTGAACTAATTGACTATGGTGTAAAACTTGATATTGTTGATAAAGCAGGAGCTTGGTTCTCTTATGACAATACAAAAATTGGCCAAGGTAAAGAAAACTCAAAAGTATTCTTAAAAGATAACCCAGAAATTGCAAACGAAATCGAAGGTAAGATTCTTACGGCAATGGGTGTAAATGATGAAATCATTCAAGGTGAACCAGAGTCTGAAGAAGACTAATCAAAGATGTACTTCAAAACTTTTTGAAGTACATTCCCTACTCTACAATATCTCTCACAAAATACATTTTTTTATCATTTTTATTTATCAAAGCAACTCAAAATAAATTTTTTTGTATAATATTTAGATTTAATGAATTTAGGAGACCTAAATGGTATTTATTGATAATGTTTATGCAGATGAAGTTTTAGACTCAAGAGGTAATCCAACTGTAAGAGCAACAGTTGTATTAAGTGATGGTACTAAGCAAAGTGCTATCGTTCCAAGTGGAGCAAGTACAGGTAAAAGAGAAGCCTTAGAATTAAGAGATGGTGATGATAGATTTTTAGGAAAAGGCGTTCTTAAAGCTGTAGATAATGTTAACACTGTTATTGCTGATGAGTTAATGGGATTAAGCCCATATAACCAAGCAGAAGTTGATGCTACTATGAAAGATATTGATGGTACACACAACTATGAAAAACTAGGTGCAAATGCAGTACTTGGTGTATCTATGGCAGTTGCAAGAGCAGCAGCAGCTTCTTTAGATATTCCTTTATACAGATACTTAGGTGGAGCAAATGCAATGACTATGCCTGTTCCAATGTTCAATATCATCAATGGTGGAGAGCATGCAAACAACTCTGTTGATTTCCAAGAGTATATGGTTATGCCAGTTGGATTTGATGACTTTAACGAAGGTTTAAGAGCAGTTGCTGAAATCTACCAACACTTAAAAAAAGTTATTGATGGTATGGGTGAATCAACAGCAGTTGGTGACGAAGGTGGTTTTGCACCAAACTTAAAATCAAACGAAGAACCTATTACAGTTATTATGGAAGCTATTGAAAAAGCTGGATATAAAGCTGGTGAGCAAATTGCTATCGCACTAGATGTTGCAGCTTCTGAGCTTATCAACGATGCTGGTAAATATGTTTTAAAAGGTGAGAATAGAGAATTAACTTCAGAAGAGTTAGTAAACTACTATGCAGACCTTTGTAACAAATATCCAATCGTATCTATTGAAGATGGTTTATCTGAAGATGATTGGGATGGATGGAAAATCTTAACTGAAAAAATTGGAGACAAAGTTCAATTAGTAGGTGATGATTTATTCGTTACAAATGCAAATATTTTAGCAGAAGGAATCCAAAAAGGAATTGGTAACGCAATTTTAATTAAGCCAAACCAAATTGGTTCTGTATCTGAAACTATGTTAACTATTAGATTAGCACAAAGAAATAACTACAACTGCGTTATGTCTCATAGATCTGGTGAATCAGAAGATGCATTTATCGCTGATTTTGCAGTTGCATTAAATTGTGGTCAAATCAAAACTGGTTCAACAGCTAGATCTGATAGAATCGCTAAATATAATAGATTATTAGAGATTGGTGCAGAAATTGGTTATGCTGAATATTTAGGAAAGCAACCTTTTTCGAAAAAGTAATTCATGAGAGAAAACCTTCATGAGCTAAAAAAGTTTTCGTTAATAGCAATAGGTTCTATTGCTATTACGATGCTTCTTAGTTATCATGTTGCTAATATTCTTTTTGGAGATAACTCTTTAGAAGTGTATACTTCTTTAAAAGATAAAAAAGAGTATCTTCAAAGCGAAATTAAAAGATTACAGCTTGAGAATGCTCACTTACAAAAAGAGTATTTTGAACTAAAAAATTTGGAGCCGGAAGAATGAAAACTTTATTTACACTGTTACTACTTTTACCCCTAACGATAATAGCTAGGGAAAATCCTTTTCAACCAACTACTGCTTATGAAGAAGAACAAGCAAGAATGATTGAACTAAATGAGATGGATGAGAACTATGCTGTTGAATTTCAAGCAGAACAACACTATATAAATGAAGTATATGAAAAGATGAACAACCCTGCTGAAGAAAAGAAAGCAGAGAAAAAAGAACCAAAGAAACCAGCTTTAACAAAAGAAGAAGTTAAAAAGTTAATCGAAAAAGCTAAAAAAGAGACAGAACAAAAAACAAAAGAGATTGTTAAAAAAGCTGTTGATGAAAAGCCAAAAGAGATTGAGCAAGTTGTATATGTAAAACCTAGACTTGATGTTACATATGAAAAAGAGATTCTTCCTTTTGTTAAAGTTGAATATGACAATGATAAGATTGATATTCACTCAGACTATAAAGTTTCTAAAAAACTAACACTTCCAGGAAAAAAGAAAATTATCTTAGACTATACTGCTAAGAAAAACTTCTATACAGTAAGAGAAAAGTTAGAGTCAACTAACTTCTTAAAAGTAGCAGTAGGAAACCATAAAAAAGATGGTTACTTTAGAATTGTTGTTGAACTAGCACAATTACCAGAAAACTACGAAGTATCATATAGCGATAATAGAGTTACTATCGTTAGATTATACGAAAACTAAAAAATTTATTTAGCCACTTTCTCAGGTGGCTTTATAAAGTTAGACAAAATCCTAATAGCAACCATCACAATTAATACTTCCATAATAGCAGCTAAAATAAACGCATAATAATAAAACTGTGTAATTGAATGATTATTATAAGCAATTGTAGCAACCGCAATTAAAAGCGTGATAGGCATTGAATGAGAAAGACCTACCATATAGAATCTATTCCATCCCATTTCATTAACAAATAACATTGAAGCAATAAATCTAATAGCAATCATTGATAGTGCTATATAGAATGCTTTTTCTACTAAACCATCTTCAAATAAAGACTCTAACTCAAAAGATGACCCTACATAAATAAAGAAAATAGGAACAAGCCAACCAAAACCAAAATGCTCTAACTTATGAGGAAGTTGTTTATTGTGTTCTTCAAAGAATGTAGTAATAAAAGTTCCCGCAATAAATGCCCCAAAGGCAACTTTTAAATTTAACAACATCATAACAGCAATCATAAGAAAGAATATCCCCATAGATAGTCTAATATCTTGTTCTTGATGGTCATTTTCTGGCATAAGCACTGCTTTAATTTCAGGATACCACCAAATAAGATTATGGAAGAACTTATAAATAACAACCATAAAAATAAGGAAAAGAACAAATAGTGTCATTGTTCTATAAAAGTCAAAGTTTATTCCAAACTCTAATGCTGCAGTTACAGTTGTAAGTGCAAAGATAGAGATAATCTCTCCAATTAGACCAACAGTAATAGCCAATCTAATCCACTCTACATCTCCATACTCTTTTTTAAGTGCAGCTAATAATCCAATAGAGATTAAAGGAAGTATTACAATAAAGATATAGCCTATTTCAAGGTAGATTGTTCCAATTGCAGCAAGGGAGAATAAAATGACATTATAAAAAATTGATTTTCTTAAGAGGTTTCCAGAGATGTTTATAATCTTCTTTAAATCAACTTCAAGTCCAGCTAGGAACATCAAGTATAAAAAACCCAACTGTGCAACAAGCTCTAAAATAGAGTGCTCAACAATAAATGCAAAATATGCAGCTAAAGCTCCAAGTATTATCTCAACAGTAATAGTTGGAAGCTTTACAACCTTTGAGATTAAAGGTGAAGTAAAAATTAT
Source organism: Arcobacter sp. F155 (assembly GCF_004116455.1). Lineage (NCBI taxonomy): Bacteria > Pseudomonadati > Campylobacterota > Epsilonproteobacteria > Campylobacterales > Arcobacteraceae > Arcobacter > Arcobacter sp. F155. The sequence continues at coordinate 94,120 of NZ_PDJU01000004.1, read as the reverse complement.
CAAAGAGATTGATATTATGATTAAAATTTCTTCACCCATTAATTTACCTAATTAGTTTCTTTCTCTAATAACTTTAATACCTTGCTTTTCAAGCTCAGCAATATCATCAGCAGGTGTTCTTCCAGCAGTTGTTAAATAATCACCAATAACAAATGCATTTGCACCTTTTTCAAAGATTTTATACTGTTCATCACCAAACATTAACTCTCTTCCACCAGCAACCATTATTTTCATTGCACCTGGAACCATTTTTCTAGCTAATGCAATTAATTCAAAAGCCTCTTCTCTTGAAACTGTATTTTCTACTAATGGTAAAGCTTCATTTGGATGGAAGAAGTTTAAAGGTACATTCATAGGCTCTAATGATGCAATAGATTCAAGCATAGAAACTCTTTGTTCTTGAGTTTCACCTAAACCAAAAATACCACCACAAACAAGTCTAAGACCTACTTCTTTTACATTTTTACATGTTTGGTATCTTTCATCCCAAGTATGAGTTGTAACAATCTCTGGGTAAAAGTCTCTTGCTGTTTCAAGATTATGGTTATATGCATCAACACCAGCTTCTTTTAAAGTCTGTAGTTGCTCAACTGAAGCTGTACCATTACATGCAATTAAAATTAGTCCTAAATCCTCTTTTTTAACGGCACGTGCTGCCTCACAAACAAAAGCTAATCTTTTGTCGTTTAAACCTTTTCCTGCTGTTACAAGACAAAAACCATTTGCTCCATTTGCTCTTGCTCTTTTTGCTTCTTCAACAATTTGTTCAATGGCTTTTTTCTTATATCTTTGAATATCAGCTTTATACTTTACACTTTGTGTACAAAACTTACAATCTTCATTACATGTACCACTTTCTATATTACAAATGGCACATAAAAAAATCTCTTTTGATTTATTAGTTACGCTCATATTTTATCTCTTTTTCTAAAAAACTATTTTCATTTATATTTCTTGAGTAATACTTGATTATATACTCATTTTCATTAATTTCTAACATCACACACTCTATCAAGGGTTTCTCTCTAGCACAGACTTCCCCTGGATTTAGGAAAAGAGTTCCATTTGTATATTGGCACTCAAAAATATGTGTATGTCCAAAAATTACCACATCACTATCACCTGCATTTAAATAAAAAGGCAAATGCATCAGCTTGAACTTTATATCTTTTATTTTAAAAAGATATGGCTCTTGTTTTATATTATATTTATTAGCATATGACAATAAAGAGGAATCATTATTTCCAAAAACTGATATATATTTAAGGTTTGAATCTTGAAGATGCTTCAAGTTTTCTTCAATACATAAGTCTCCTGCATGAACAAGATATTCACACCCTTTTTCTTTTAGGTGCTCTATCACTTCTTGGGTATAGTCACTTTTATGGTGACTATCCGATAATATACCTATTTTCATCTATTTAGTTGTTTTTTTAGCGGCCGTAGTTTTCTTAGCTGTTGTTTTTGTAGTTGTACTTTTTTTTCTAGTTGTTGTTTTCTTTGCTGGTGCTTTTTTAGCTGTTGTCTTTTTTGCACCTGTTTTAGATTTGGGGTCTTTTTCTATTATCTCTAATACTTGCTCTAAAGTTAAATCTTCAGCTTCAACACCTTTTGGAATTTTAAAGTTCTTTCTTCCTTGTTTTATATAAGGACCATATCTTCCAATTAAAACTTGAACTTTCTCTTCTGGGAAATCTTTGATTAAAGCTTTTGCTTTTGCTTCTGAAATCTCTTTTATAACCTCTTTAGCTCTTGCTTCTTCAATAGTATATGGGTCATCTTCTTTTAGTGAGTAATATGTCGACTTAACTTGTAAATATGGACCAAATCTTCCAATATTTGCTTTAATATCTTCACCCTCGTCTGTTTGTCCAACAACCCTTGGAAGAGTAAATAAAAATAGTGCTTCTTCAAGCGTAATTGTATCCATATTTAAGTGATCAGGAATAGCAACAAACTTTGGTTTCTCTTCATCATCTTTTGTTCCAATTTGAACAAAGGGACCATATCTTCCAACTCTTGCACTAATGGGTTTTCCAGACTCTGGGTCAGTTCCTATTTCTCTAATTTGTAGATAATCTTCTTTATTTACACTCTCTTCTTTTTCATCAATAGTCTTTTTAAAGCCACCATAGAACTCATTCATTACTTGTTGCCAAGCAATTTTTCCATCAGCAATATCATCAAACTCTTCCTCAACCTTTGCTGTAAACCCTAAATCTACAATTCCAGGGAAATGGTCAACTAAAAAGCTATTTACAATTTCACCAGTTGGAGTAGGTGCTAATTTTTTATCTTCTGTTTTAACTACATACTCTCTTTGTTGGATAGTAGAAATTGTTGGAGCATAAGTAGATGGTCTTCCAATTCCTTCACTCTCTAACTTTTTAACTAAAGAGGCTTCTGTATATCTTGCAGGTGGTTTAGTAAAGTTTTGCTCTAAATCTAATTTTTCTAAATCTAAAATCGTGTCTTTTTTGATTGTAGGTAAGATTTTCTCACTGCTATCTAAAGCACTTTCTGGATTATCACTTCCTTCAGTATAAGCTTTCATAAACCCAGCAAATACAATTCTTTGTCCCTTTGCTTGGAACTCTAACTCTTTATCTTTTCCAGCTTCAATTTTATATGTAGTATTTGCAATAACAGCCGGAGCCATTTGTGTTGCAAGAGTTCTTTTCCAAATTAAAGAGTAAAGTCTAAATTGACTTGGTTCTACATATGCTTTGATATCACTTGGTTTTAAAGCCATATTAACAGGTCTGATAGCTTCGTGAGCCTCTTGTGCTCCTTTAGCTTTTGACTTATAAGCTCTTGGTTTAGCTAATGAATACTCTTTCCCATATTCAGCTTCAATTACCTCTTTTGCTGCACTTGTAGCAACTTTTGAAAGGTTTAATGAGTCTGTTCTCATATAAGTGATTAAACCACCTGTATGATTTGGAATATTCCCAACATTTCCTTCATATAACTGCTGAGCAATAACCATTGTTTGTTTAACAGAAAGTCCTATTTTTCTACTTGCTTCTTGTTGCAGTGTTGAAGTAGTAAAAGGAGCTGCTGGGTTTCTTTTTGATTCTTTCTCTTCAATATCTGCTAATTTGAAGTTAGAAGCTAATGCAGATGCTTCAATCTCTTTTGCTTCTTGTTCATTTCTTATTTTTTTGGCTTTTCCATCAACTTTTGCAAGTTCAGCTTTTAACTCTGGATTTGCAAAATTTGACTTTATTTTCCAAAACTCTTCTGGCTCGAAGGCTCTAATCTCATTCTCTCTATCAACGATAATTCTTACTGCAACTGATTGAACTCTACCAGCACTTAGACCATATCTTACTTTTTTCCAAAGTAATGGAGATAATTCATAACCAACCGCTCTATCAAGGATTCTTCTTGCTTGTTGAGCATCTACAAGATGTTGGTTTACTTCTCTTGGATTATTGATAGCTTCTAAAATTGCATCTTTTGTAATTTCGTGAAAAACAATTCTTTTTAATGGGTTTTTTTCAATTTTTAGTGCAGGAATTAAGTGCCATGCGATAGCTTCTCCCTCTCTATCTTCATCGGCTGCTAGGTAGATTGTTGTATCTTTAGTAATCTCTTTTTTTAAGTCACTAATAACTTTTTTCTTATCAGTTGAAACCAAATATTTTGGTTCAAAATTGTTCTGGGGGTCAAATCCTAACTTTGACTTTGGAAGATCTCTAACATGCCCCATTGAAGCCATTACTTTGAAATCTTTTCCTAAAAACTTTGATATCGTTTTTGCTTTTGCGGGAGACTCTACTATTACTAAATTTTTCACCAAATCATACCTTACACTAATTTTAAGCTTTGAATTCTAACATAAAAAAATGAAAACTCTATTAAGCTTAATATATAATTATTTCTTCTTCTATTTCTACGTTAAACTCATCATTTATTCTCTGTTTTGCTAGGTTTATTAAAGAGAGTGCATCCTCAAAATTACCTTTGCCATAGTTAACTAAAAAGTTTGAATGCTTTTCACTAAAGCCCATCTCACCTTTTTTAAAACCTTTTAATCCCACTGCTTCTATCAATCTTCCTGCAAAATCACCTTTTGGGTTTTTAAAACAGCTTCCTGCACTTGGAATTTGTGGTTGATTATCTCGCATTTGTTTAAAAAGTTCTGCTTGTTCTTTTGAGAAACCATACTCTATATTAAATACAACCTCATAAACTATTGTATCAATTTTAGTTTCTCTATATGAGTACTCTATATCTTCTTTTTTAATATACCCATCTTTTGTTTTAATAGAGTGAATATAATTAAAAATTTCCCATTGTTTAAGCCCTGCATTCATTTTAACTAAGCCACCAAGACTTCCTGGAAGTTTTCCTAAGAACTCTAAGTTTGCTAAGTCATTCTTTTTTGCATATGAAAGTAGCTTTCCAGATTTTGTAGCACAGCCTACATATAAAAGATTATCTTCTTTTCTTATATAATCAAAGGCTTCACCTAAAACTGCAAAGTTTGGATGAGTATTTGAAATAAGAACATTATTTGCTCTTCCTAAAATAACATAGTTACTATAATCACCAATCTCATTTATAACTAGAACCTCAGCTTTTGGTCCAATATGTATTGATGAATATTTTGAGAAATCAATCTCTTTAAAATAGTTTTTATACTCTTCTTTATCTTTTGACATTAATTAGCTCTTAGTTCCTCATATTCACTTGGAATTAAAAACTCTTTTGCTTTTACTAAACTATTATAAAAACCATGCTTATATCCTAGTTCATATAGCTTGTCTAAAGCTTCATATTGGATATCACTTAATTGAACTGAGTTATCATTTGCATAAAGGTCTAAATAGTTATCTAAAGTATCAGCATCAACTCTAATAAGACCTTTTTCAAGTAACATTGGAGCTAATACATTTCTGTTTTTATTTGCAACATCAACAGCTTTGATTAAAGTGTTCTCATAATCAATTGCATTAGTTAAAGGAAGTGATCTTCTTAAACACATTCCTCCAAGAGGTAATGGTAAACCTCCACCACTTAACTCTTCCCAAATATCCCACATCTCACGTTCAACTTCTAAATTATCATCAAAAGTAAGAATTGATTCATGGATTAAAACACCAGCATCAACAGTTCCATCTAATACTGCTTGTTCAATGTCTAAGAAGTTCATATATGTAATTCTAGCTTCTGGATAAGCTATTTTAAAAAGTAATGCATTAGTTGTAAACTCTCCACTAAGAGCTACTTTGAAGTTTCTTTTTAACTTTGCATCTTTTTTCTTTACAAGTTTTGGACCATAACCTTCACCAAAAGATACAGCTGTTTTTAAAAGTGCATAATCATCTTTAACAAAAGGATAAAGAGCAAAAGAGATAGCACAAATGTCATACTCACCTTTTAAAGTTGCTTGGTTTAATGTTTCAATATCAGCTGCAATATTCGTAAACTTTGCATCTTTTGGAGTAACCCAACCAAATTTAATCGCATAATACATAAAAATATCATCAGCATCAGGAGAGTGTGCAACACTTATTTCTTTCAAAACTATTCCTTCTTTATTTCATTTTCTATGGGGATTGTAGCAAGTTATGGATTACTTTTTCATTTAATATAAAGTTTGAAAGAAAATTCCACTAAACAGTTTTTAAAACCTTCACTGTAAAAATAGCTCCGTGGTCATTGTTTCTAACATTTATAAATCCATGCATATTTCTTTCAATAATATTTTTTGCCATATATAGACCTATTCCTGTTCCTTGAGTTTTATGTCTAGTAGTAAAATATGGGTCAAAAATTTTATCTAATATCTCTTCTCTTACGCCACCTGCATTATCTTCAACTTTTACAACAGCGTAACTTTCACCACCTTTTATCTCTATATTAATTTGTGGTTCTTCTACCTTTCTTTCAAGAAGAATATCTTTTGCATTACTTATTAGATTTAAAATCACCTGTGAGAATTCATTTTTATAACCTAAGACTTCACTATCTTCTTTTACATCAAAACTTAGTTCTATGCCATGGTATTTCAATGAAGACTCAACAATAAAATATGCATCTTTACAAGCTTTTTCAACAGAGAACAACTCTTTTTCCCCTTGGGGTTTAAAGAAGTTTTGAAAGTCATCAATTGTTTGAGACATATATGAAGTTAGTTTATTGGCTTCTTTTATTTTTGAATTTAAATACTCTTTATTAAACTTTTCAAAATCAAAAGTCACTTTCATATTCATATGTATTGCAGAGATTTGAGCTAAGGGTTGTCTCCATTGGTGGGCAATATTTCCTATCATCTCACCCATTGCTGCTAGTTTACTTTGTTGAATAAGAATTTGCTCTTGCTGAAGTCTTTGTCTTATCTCTTTTTGTATTTTATCTTCTAGGTTTCCAATCACACTATTAATCATATTTTTAAGTTCATTTAATGAAGTATTATTTGTATTTTGAGTAAGTCTTGTTCCTAAGTTCCCACTTTCAATATTTTCTAAAACCTTCGTTGCATTTTTGATTAAGGCTTCATTTTGGTCTACATTAGTTCTAATATATGACACATTTTTATTAATGATATTAGCCATTTGTCTAAACTCATCTTTACCATCAATATCAATTCTATTCACTTTTGTTTTTTTATCATTTAAATACTTGAAAAAATCATTTAAACCATTTTGTACTTTATATATTGATTTTAAAATATTATTAGTAATAAACCAGCCAATAATTATTGCAAAAAATAGAGTTAAAGCAATACTTGTTATAACCTCAATTTTAACTTCTGTAGATTTTTTTGAAGCTTGACTATATGCAATAGTTGCATTACTTAAAGACTCTTTTTGTAAAAAAAACAGTTTTTCAACTAAAATATCAAACTGCTTTTTACTAACAGTAGTTACATTTATATATGCACCCTCTTCAAAGCCTTCATTTAAATACTCTTTTGTTTGAAGAATATGTTCTTTATAACTCTCCCACATTTCATAAAGCTCAGGACTGTATATTTTCACATTTTGAAAATCTTTATCTAATCTCTTAAAAATCTCTACTAAATCTTTATTTATCTCACTTCTAATCTCTTTATTAGGAGCCATAACTAAAGATTGATTTAACTGTCTTAAACTATATAAAGGAGTGATGATTTTATTTTGTAAAGCTAATACCGCTTGGGATTTACTATGTACTATTTTTAAAGTATCTTTATTATCTTCACTAACTTGTACTGACTTATAACCTAAAACTGCAATAGAGATACAAAGAATTAAAAACAGTATCCCTAACTTTGATTTGATATTCATATTTTTTATTAGTTTCATAGTATTACTTTATTCTTTTTGGCTTGATTGCTTCTTCTAGCTCTTTTTTATACTCTTTATTTCCTCTAACAGACCAGTGATTTTTACTTATTTCTATTTCCCATAAAGGAATAATTCCACCTTCATAGGGTTTATATATCACCTCTTTATTTACTGCAATAACCTTGTTTAAAGAAGGAACTCTTAAAGTATATGCCTTTTGTCTTGCTCTATGTAAAATATTTTTAACGACCTTTTTATACTCTATTGAAGAAGGATTTGTAAGAAAATACTGTTCAATATAAGATTGCATCTGCTCATCTTTTGGAATAGTTGACCAAACACTTCCTATTTCATAAATGAAAAATACCGTCCAAGGGTTTTGATAATACCAGTCATCATCACCCCAAATTAAAAGGTCCCACTCTTTTTCATTTTTATTTGAACTAGTTGTTAATAACTCTTTATATATATCTTTTTCACTACTTGTTACTGTATAGTTTAGTTTCACTCCATATTTTTTTAGCTGGAACTCTATTCCTTTAAATAAAAACATAAATCTATCTTGGGTGAAAACATTTAACTCCAAGCCATTTAATAAAGTCGTTAACTCTTTTTTAGAGTACTTTTTTTCTACAATTTTAAACTCTTTTGCAACTTGCTCAACGATATCATAATTTATTGAGGCAGTAAAAGGAGAAACTTTACCTTCTTTTTTATATACAAAGTTTAGTAGTCTTTCTTGGTCAAGGGCTTGATTTAAAGCAACTCTAACTTCATCACTTAAAAGCTTTTTATTTCCATTTATCAAATTAAAAAATATTACAAAATTATCCGTTGATTTAGAAATAATAAGCTTAGAGTATTTTGATAAAATCACTTCAAACTTTTTATTAAAAGGTATTGGCATTAAGTCTAATTTACCCTCTTTTTTAGTGATATCTTCAATAGCTTCATTTACATCAAGTTGTGTATATACAGTTATTCTTTTTATTTTAGGAAACTCTTTATTCCAATAATATGGATTAGCTACAAGTTCTAACTTATCTGTTTGTTCACTTCCTAAAGCAAAACCTTCTTTCAAAATATATGGTCCCATAGCAAAAGCACCAGCTATTTTATTTGCTGTTCCTGTCTCTTTTCCTACAGGATTATATTTTTGTATATACTCTTTTGTATAAAAATAGATTCTTGCAAGGTCAGTTAAAAACATCTCATACTTTTGTTTTAAAACTATTTTGATTCTTTTTTTATCAAGTTTTATAATGTCAAAATCTACTTTATCTATGTTTGTATATAAAAATGGCTTTCTTTTAAAATACTCTAGATTATAAATCACATCATCTATAGTAAAAGCTTTTCCATCTTGAAATTTTAGTTTATCCCTTAAAGTAAAAATATATGTATACTCATCTACTCTTTCATGGGATTTTGCAAGGTCATAAACCCAACCTCTTTTATTATCATATGAACGAATAAGTCCTGCATTTGTAGCTTTTGCAATATATGAATAAGGAATTGAAGGAAGAAATATATTTATATGAGAGTTTGGGTCTAATCTTTGTGCTTTATTTAAAGAGCTTGTATCTTCTCTAAACTCTAACTTTTTTACAAGGTGTGAAGAAGAAAATAAAGAACAAGTAATCAAACTTATTAGTACTAAGACTTTAAACAAAACGATATCCTGTTCCTGATAGGTTATAAATGATGTCCGTAGGAAGTTTCTTTCTTAAATTCCTAACTAATGACCTTAAGGCACTATCGGTCATAACATCATCTTGCCAAACCTTATCTTGAAGCTCTTCATATGTAGTTATTCTGTTTTGGTTAGAGATGAGAACCTCAAAGAACATCATCTCTTTTTTGTTTAGAAATATAACCTCATCTTTGTATTTTAACTCTTTTTTATCATAATCAAAACTATAGTCTTCATCCACTTTTAGAAAAACTTTTTTATTAATTTCAAGGAGAGAGACACATTTCTCTAAAACCTCAAACAAAGCCTCTAGTTCCACTGGTTTTATGATATATTTTTCCATATGAAGCTCAACTGCTTCAAGCAAATATTTTTTATCTGTATGAGCTGTAATCATAACAATAGGAATTGTTCTATTTGTCTCGCGAACTTTTTTTACAAACTCAATACCATTTAAAACTGGCATATGAATATCACTTAGGATAATATCAGGATTCTTATCTTCATAAACCTCTAATGCTTCAGCTCCATTAGAGGCTTGAAAAACCTCTTTCACATAATATCCTAGACTATCAGCGATATTCTCTCTAATGCCCACTTCGTCTTCTGCATAAAGAACCGTTAAACTCTTTAATTTCTCTAAAAACTCCTTTTGCATGAAGACTCCTTTTTATTTACATTATAGCAAATTTAGTGCTCTGTTTTAACAAATCCATCAGATGAATTAGCTTTTAAATATCTAAGAAGATAAGATGCTTCTTCTTCATCAAGTTTTGCAAAACCTTTCATTGTTCCAAAGATTGCTTCCCATTCCATCATAGAGTGGTGATTTACTTCTGGACCTGCATGACATTGTGTACACATTTCAAAATAGAACTCTTCATGTTCACCCCATACATCAAGTGGGTCATTTGAAGTTAACTCTTTAGCTAATGTTCCAACTAACTCAACTTCATTTCCATCTCTTTGATTTACTTCAAAACCTTTTTCTACTTTTGCAACTAAAAGCTCTTTTGTTTTAGAAGAGTAAACCTCATCTCCAAACATAACACCTTTAATTGAAACTTTTACATTTTTTCCCATCTCTTCTTTGATAGTTACAGGAACACCTACAAAAATCTTTGCAGTTTTTCCATTATCACCTTTTAAAACAGAATCTTGATAGATAAAGTTTTGCTCTGCATTTACTTGGAAGAAGGCTCCAAGTAAAGCTAATAGTACTATTGTATTTCTAATAATTGTTTTCATCTTATGCTCCTATAATTTTTGGTGGGTTGTAAGCTACATTTGGACTTACAGTTCCAGCTTTTTTAATACTTACAAGTACAGTATTTGCTGTAGTTGCTTGCGCCATTTGTGATGTTGGTCTTGATGATGTTAAAACATTCACTTGACCAGAATTACATCTTACTTTTCTTTGGTCATTTCCGAAGAAAGAATCACCAGCCTCGGCATCTTCAGGAGAGTACCAAGCACCCTCTTCAATTGCTACAACACCATCTCTAATTGTGTTTGTCACAACAACACCAGCAAGTAAACTTCCTCTATCATTGTAAACTTCTACAATCTCACCATCTTTTACTCCAAATTTCTTCGCATCATTTGGAGAAATTCTAATAGGTTCTCTACCTTGTACTTTATGTACATTTTGCACCCAAGTATTATCTAACTGTGAGTGAATTCTATATGTTGGGTGAGGAGACACTAGGTGTAGTGGATATTTTTTCACTAACTCTTCATTACCTAACCACTCTGCTGGTTCAAACCACATTACGTGACCTTTAAAGTCTTCATATCCATAAGATGCAAACTTATCTGAGAAGATTTGAATTTTTCCAGTTTCTGTTTTAAGTGCATTGTTTACAGGGTCTTTTCTAAAGGCTTCATGTCTAACAAATTTTGTTGCACTTTTTGGAATATCGTATTTAATAACACCCATTTTCCAGAACTCTTCAAATGAAATTCCCATTTCTCTTTTAGCTGAAGATCTTTTATAAAGTCTTTCTAACCATTGTTGAACTGTTCTTCCTCTTGAATATCTTCTTGCTTTTCCAAACTTATCAGCAAGCATTGTAAAGATTTCATAATCATCTTTTGATTCATATCGTGGCTCAACAATTTTTTTCATTGCATAGATTCTATCTGCTGAGTAAGACATAGCTCCTGCTACATCATCTCTTTCCATAGTTGTTGTTGCAGGTAAAACAATATCTGCCATTTTTGCAGTTGGTGTCCACCATGGCTCAACAACTACTACAGTATCTAGTTTTCTCATTGCTTCAATAAGTTCATTTACATCTGGTTGGTGACCAATTGGTGAACCACCTGCACTTAACATAAACTCTACTTTTGGATATTTAATAACTTTACCTTTGTAAGTTACAGTCTCACCTGGTTTATTGATTAAGTCACTCATTCTTGATGCAGGAATAGCAATTTTTACTTTATCTCCTCCACCTTGACTCATTCCACCAACAGTATTTTTACCAGAGTTTGCATCTCCTCCACCTTCATAGTGCATAGAGAATCCAAAACCACCACCTGGTAATCCAACTTGTCCTAGCATTGAAGCTAAAGTAATAATAGACCAGTCAACTTGCTCACCATGATGAGCTCTTTGCATTGCCCAGTTACCAGCAATAAATGTTCTTTTTGAAATCATAATATCAGCTAATTGTCTAATTGTTTTAGCTGGAATTTCTGTTAATTTTTCTGCCCATTCAGGTGTTTTTTCAACACCATCTTCTTTTCCTAAAAGGTATGGTAAGAATTTATCAAAACCGTAAGTATATTTTTCAATAAACTCTTTGTCATATTTACCACTTTTATATAAGTAGTTCATCATTCCTAACATTAAAGCAACATCAGAACCTGGTCTAATTTTAATCCAATCAGCTTTGAACTCTTGAGCTGACATTGTATAAATTGGGTCAATAGAGATTACTTTGATTCCTGCTTTTTTATACTCTTCATAAGCATCAAAACATCTGTGATTATGAACAGAGTATCCTGCTCTATTTGTTTTATATAAATCTGCTCCCCATAAAACCATCACTTCTGTATTTTCAATGATTTGCTCATGGGCAGTTTGAATAGAATAAACCTCCATATCTCCAACAATTGATGGGTTTACTTGTCCTGCTGCACCATTTGAGTACTCACCTGATGTTCTAACAGCTCCACCAATTTGGTTAAAGAATCTTCCAGCTAATGCATTTGGTTTAAATGCTCCTGGATGAGCCCAACCACCATAAGATGCATTATAAAGTGCTTCGTTTCCACCTTTTTCTTGTGCTTTTTGAATAGCTTTTGCAACTAAATCAATAGCTGTATCCCAAGAAACTCTAACAAACTCCTCTTTTCCTCTTAAATCACCTCTTCCTTTTCCTTCAAGGTAACTTTTTCTAACCACTGGATATTTAACCCTTGAGTCAGAACTGTTTCTATCTGCTAAAGCTTTAACCATAACAGTTGGATTAGCATCAGAATCTAATTGTGAAGTTATATCAACAATTTTGTCATCTCTTACGTGAGCATAAAAAGCACCAAAGTGAGATGCACTTGGAATTTTCTTAGTTCTACTTGCAAACTCTTTTGCAACTGCACCACTTAATGTTCCACTTCCTGCTAATACAGCTGAAGTTGCTGCTCCTACTTTAAGAAAGTCTCTTCTTGAATTGTTCATCTTCAATCCTTTTTTTGATTTATAAAAGAATTGTAAGAAAAAAAAATCGAAAAAAAATCGAATTAGAGTTTTTCCTATTAAAATTTGATTTTGTCACTTAAAAGTTATACTCTTTTGTTAGTATTTAACTATATCATTAATAAAGGTAAACATATGGTTGTAAAATTTATAGACTGTACTGAAACCTATCACTCAGATATGAATAAGATTATTGACTTCTTATCAAACTATCTTAGTTCTAAAAATATTAAAAACTATACTCTAAAGTTAAGTGACATGAAAATTGTCAAATGTACACAATGCAGATGTTGTACTCAAAGAAAAGGTGAGTCTCCTGTTAAGTGTGTGATTAAAGATGATATGAATTCAACTATAGATGAAATAGAAGAAGCAGATGCATATATCATCTTAGCAGATAGAAACAACCTTTTTTCAAAAAACAAAATTCATGAAAAATTTTCTGAACGTCTTGTTGCCTATTATTATTGGCCTTATGGTCAAACAAACTCTACTCCAAGGAAGATAACTCTTCCTAAAAAATCTATACTAATAAACTACAATACAACAAAATACTTTTTAAATCATAGCTTCTATACTGCAAAGAAATATATGGAACATGCTTCAATATCAATAGGAGCAAAAGTTTTAGATTGTGAGGTAATAACTCCTCAAAAAAACCTTATTAAAAGTTATAGTAGTAGACTTAAAAACTTAGCTGACAATTTAATTTCTTCCTTTGAGAAGAAGATTTCTTAACAATTTTCTACAAATTTGCTTATTCGATTTTTTATCTACATTTTTTATTTATACTTCCAAAACATAAAAAATAAAACTAGATTATAATTTTTAGTTTTATTTAAAATATTAAATAAAGGCAAGAAAATGAAAGCTACAAAATTAAGTCTTATTGCTATCTTAGCAATTGGTATTCCTTCTATTTCGAGTGCTTCATCTTTACAAGAAGCATTAACAAGTGGAAAAATAAGTGGTGAGTTTGCAGTTACATATGAACAAAGAGATATGGATAAAGAACTAGCAAAATGGGGTAACTACTATAATGATACAGATTACTCTGTTGGTTCTTTTGCATTAAAATATGAAAGTGGAGTTTGGAATAATCTAAGTCTAACTTCAAAAGTAAGAGCTTATAAAACAATCTTTGAAGGTGGAGAAGATGAGTTCCATTACCAAGGAAAAGGTGATGCAGCTGAAAGATTCTGGTATAAAGATGGAAGTAGAAGAAGTGTAGATTTAGAAGAGTTATTCTTAGCATATAATTATGAAGCAATTTCAGTTAAAGCTGGTAGACAGTTTATCTCAACAGATTGGATGAATAAAACTCAAGATGCCCTAAGAATTGATGCAAACTTTGATAATACTTCTATTGAAGCTATTTGGTCTCAAAGACACGGTAGAATCTATTCAAGAGATTATAGACCTATGACTAAAATGAATGAAAATAAAGGGGTTTATAAAATAGCTTTAACTCAAAAATTCAATGAAAATATCTCTGCAACAGCTTATGATTTTATTGCTCCTGATAACAGAGATATTATTGGTGGAAAAGTAAATTTAAAATATGGTGATACTTCATTTAGAGCACACTATGCTGTAAATAAACCAGATGATTCTAATGAAGAGGATTCAAGTATTATTGACTTAATGCTTAGCACGTCTATTGCTGGATTTACTCCTTACCTAGGATATATCCAAATTGATAAAGACCAAGGTTTTACTCACCTTGCAGGAGAGATTATCAATCCTTTTGAAGAAGGTGATCAAATCTATTTAAAAGATGCAAGAACTTACTACTTAGGACTTAGTAAATCTTTTGGAGATTTAAGTGCTACACTGCTTTATGGAAATACTGAGTATGACAAAGCAGATGAGTCTTATGAACAAGATGAAACTACTTTATGGCTTGGATATAAATTGACAAGTGAATTAAATGCAAACCTTGGGCTTACTCATGTAAATGTAGATAGTGATGATTTAGATGAAACAGACCAAGACCAAGTAAACCTTACGTTAACTTACTCTTTTTAAAAGCTTTAGATACTAGGATTTTTCCTAGTATCCTGAGATTTGAACATAATAAGAGATTATTTCTAATAATGGTTCTATTAAAAGAATTGAAAATACTACTAAAACCGCACAAAAACCTATAACAGCTTTTATTACAGGTGTTGAGTTTGCTAAAAACTTAACTTCAACTTCTTCATTTGCATCTTTTAAGAACATATATACAATTGGCTTTAAGTAATAATAACCTGCAATAGCAGAGTTTAAAACCATAATTAAGGCTAAGATTAAATATCCGCCATTTACAGCACTTCCAATTAAATATAGTTTTCCCCAAAATAGTGCAAAAGGAGGTATTCCTGCAAGAGAGAATAAAAATAATCCCATCATAAGAGCAGAAAATGGCTCTTTTTTTATTAGTCCTGAGTATTTTTCCATAGCATGGTCAGAAGAGAAACTACTACTATCTTTACTTCTATTTATCCATAACATTGAAAATGCTCCAAGGTTAGTAATTAAGAACATTAACCAGTATAAAAATAGAGCCTGTGTTGCTTGTGTACTTCCAATTAAAATAGCTGTCATTGCAAAACCTGCATTTGAAATAGACGAATATGCAAGCATTCTACTTATGTCATTTTGTAAAAGGGCAATTATATTTGGAATAGTGATTGTTAATACAACCGTTACATATAAAATCACCTCAACAAATGGGTCACCACTTGCTATAAATATTTCAAAAAATCTTAAAGCTACTACAAAAGCAGCCATCTTTGGAACAATAGATAAGAAACCTGCAAGAGCTGCCGTTGAACCTTCATAAACATCAGCTACCCAAGTATGGTAAGGAACTAATGATAATTTAAATCCTAAAGCCCCAAGCATAAATATTACACCTAAAAGAACTAATGGATAGTTTTCATAGTTTGAAGCAACTAAAACTTCAGATACTTTTCCAAGCTCTACAGTTCCTGTTACAGCATAAAAAATCAATGAACCAAAGGCAAAAAATGCAGTTGATAAAGCACCCATTGTAAAGTATTTTATTGCAGCTTCTAAAGCATTTGTTCTATTATGCATTGCAATAATTGTATAAAGAGCCATAGATGCTGTTTCAAGTCCTACAAGGATTAAGATAAGAGAATCAGAACTTACCATAAACTGGAACCCTGCTACCATAAATAAATACAGTGCAAAGTATTCAGGGTATCTATACTCTTGGAATCTTAGTTTCCCCATAGCTGTAAGAACAAAAAATAGCGAAGCAAGTACTATAATTCCTTGAGATAATATAGCAATTCCATCAACTAATAAAAGGTCAAAGAAACCCCTTACATCGGAAGTAAAACCAATAATTACACCTAAATCAATAATTAAAAACAGAACTGCAATCATCACATAAAGTGATTTATCAAGGTTTTTATTTATTAAATCAATTATTAAAATAACCAATGCCCCAACAATAGCTATAATCATAGGAACAATTGTTGGGAAATTTAAACTTGCAAACTCAATTGCAATTGGTGGGATACTATTCATTATCTAGCTCCTTCAATTGAGTTTCTATTTAATATTTCAACTCTTGTTTTATCTTCTAAAGCTTTTATTTTCATAACCTCAACTACATGATTCACAGAAGTTTCCACTGGCTTTAAAATAGGTTTTGGATAAACACCTAAAATCACAACTAAAGCAACTAATGGAATTAAAGCACTTAACTCTCTTTTATTTAAATCTTTTAACTCATGGTTTTTTTCATTTTTTATTGGACCAAAGAAAACTTTTTTATACATTGTTAACATATAAACTGCTCCAAAAATAATTGTAAGTCCAGCTATTAAAGTTAAAGTTGCACTTACTTTAAAAAATCCAAGAAGAGATAAAAACTCACCTACAAATCCTATAGTTAGAGGAAGTCCAATTGATGCCATAAGCATAATTGCAAATATAGTTGCATACTTTGGCATAACTCTTGCTATTCCACCATAATCTTTTATCATCTTAGTGTGGGTTCTGTCATAAACAACCCCAACTAACATAAACAGAGCTCCCGAAACAATACCATGGGAAATCATAAGAAAAATTGCTCCACCAATTCCTTCAACATTTAGTGCAAAAATTCCTAAGATAATCACACCCATATGAGAAACAGAAGAGTAAGCAATAACCTGTTTCATATCTTCTTGAGCATAAGCTACCATTGCTGTATAAACAATTGCAATTAAAGCTAAGATAGCCATTGGAATTGTAAAGTAAACACTTGCATCAGGGAAAAGTGGTAATGAGAATCTCACAAAACCATATGTTCCCATTTTAAGTAAAACAGCTGCAAGGATTACAGAACCAATTGTTGGTGCCTGTCCATGTGCATAAGGAAGCCAAGTATGGAATGGGAACATTGGAACTTTAACAGCAAAACCACAAAAGAATGCAATAAATAACCAAAATTGCATATCAAATGGAAGTATCATCATATTCCAATCTTGTAAACTAAAGCTATAAGTTCCTGTTGTTATATAATAAACATAAGCTAAATAAAGCATTCCCACAAGCATAATTAAAGAACCTAAAAAAGTATATAAGAAGAACTTTATAGAAGCGTAGATTCTTAACTTCCCACCCCATGCTCCAATAATATAAAGCATAGGTACTAATGATAACTCCCAGAAAGCATAGAAAATAATTGCATCAAGGGCTAAAAATACTCCTACCATAGTCATTTCTAAAAATAGTACAGTAATAACTAGATTCTTTAAATCTCTTTTTTCACTAAGTCCAATAAGAGAAATCATAGTCATAAAAGTTGTCATAATCACTAAAAATAGTGAGATACCATCAACTCCCACATGATAATTTATTCCATATGAACTAATAATAGGAATGATATGTGTAAACTGCATTTGCCCTTCATTTACATCAAAGTTCATCCAAAGAACAAGTGATAAAACAAACTGCATAGCAGTAACACATATTCCATAAGCTTTAATAGAGTCTTGTTTTACTAAAAACCCTACTATCGCTGCAAATGCTGGAAAAAATATTAATATTGATAAAATATATTCCATCTTAATAAACCCCTTGGCTTGCTACTGCTAAAACAATACCTAAGACTAAAAGGAAAACTATTCCTAAAACCATTAGTCTTAATGAACTTGATAAATTTCCATTTTGAGAAACTCTTGCTTTATCACCACTTTTATAAATCACTTTTGCAATTCCATCAACTATAAAATCTATTATCTTCATATCAAAAACTTTAAAAGCAATTATTGAAAGAATTAGATATGACTTATTCACAATACTCTCTATAAAATGTGGAATATAAAACTGATTTGCTAACAGTTTATAGAAAAACTTACCTTCTAAAGAAGAAGATAAATAAGTTTGCTTTTTTCTAAATCTAAACACTGCAAAGGCAATTGCTATTAAAACGATAGCACTTGTAGCAACTATTAATAAATAAATAGTTGAATAATCCAAGTGCACATTTAAAACTGGAAGTTTTTTAGTTACAAACTCTACAAATAAAGGTTTAAACCACCCTGCAACTATTGAAAGAAGAGCTAAAATAGACATTGAAGCTATTACAAAACTCTTTGCTTCGTGAGGATGGTAATTAAACTCTTTGAAGTTCTCTTTTCCAAAAAACACATACATAATAAGTCTAAATGAATAAAATGCCGTAAGTCCTGCTGTTATAAATAACACTACCCAGATAATAAAACTATGGCTTCCAAAGGCAACTTCTAAAATTAAATCTTTTGAGAAGAAACCTGCTAATGGGAAAATTCCAGCAAGAGCTAAAGAAGCAATTATCATAATAATTGCTGTACCTTTCATATGCTTATATAAACCACCCATATTTTTGATGTTGATTTCATCATTAAGAGCATGCATTACATTTCCAGCACCTAAAAATAGAACTGATTTAAAGAAAGCATGAGTTGCAAGGTGAAATAGTGCCACCCAATAAGCTCCAAGACCAGCTGCTACAAACATATATCCAAGCTGTGATAAAGTAGAAAAGGCAATGATTTTTTTAATATTAGTAGCTACTAGTGCCATAAGTGCAGCCCCAATTGCTACAAAAGCACCAAGGGCAGCTATAAAATTTCCTACACTTGGAACTGCTACAAAAATCTCATTTGCTCTTATTACTAAGTAAACTCCTGCTGTTACCATTGTTGCAGCATGAATTAGTGCTGAAACAGGAGTTGGTCCTTCCATTGCATTTGCAAGCCATTGATTAAAAGGAAATTGTGCTGATTTACCCATTGCTCCTATAAATAGAAGTACTGCAATAGCTACAATTAAACTATTATCTAGTGCAATTATATTTGCAAATACCACATCATATTGTAAACTTCCTAAGTTCCAAAAAATCAAGAACATTCCTAGAAGCATTGCTAAGTCTGCAATTCTATTTGTGATAAATGCTTCATTTGCTGCAAAGGCAGGTGAAATAGAAGAAAATGGTGAAAGGGTTGAAAACGGTGATTTCTTAATATCATTTGATAATTCTTGGTCTTTTTTGTGATACCAAAAGCCAATTAATCCCCAAGAACAAAGTCCAACACCTTCCCATCCAATAAACAATCCTGCAAAGTTATCACTCATAACAAGTATCATCATTGAAAATACAAAGGCACTAAGCCATGCAAAAAATCTATTAAAACTTTTATCATGCTCCATATAACCAATAGAATGAATATGAACCATAGTTGAAACAACAGTTACAACAACCATCATCACAACACTTACTTGGTCAACTACAAAACCAAAAGGAATAGATAAATTACCTATTTCTATCCAAGAGAAAAGTTTTGCTGAAACTACTACATCAGTTGAATACACAAAATATAAAAGTTTTAAAGATGCAAACATTGAAACAGCAATTAAAAGTGTTGTTAATACTCCGATAAAATTCTGTTTTGGACTGTTTGCAAATAGTGTTGCTATTAGTGAGCCTACAAGTGGAGCAAAAAGGGCAATATATAAATAGTTTTCCATAAACATTCCCCTTAGCCTTTCATACTTTGTAGAGTATCAAGATTGATTGAACCTTTTTTCTTGTACCAAAGAATAAGAAGTCCAAGTCCAATAGCAACTTCACTTGCTGCAATTGCAATAATAAAAAAGGCAAACATCTGACCTGTGATATCTTCATGAAACTTTGATACAGCTGCAAGTCCAACATTTACTGCATTTAACATAATTTCCGTTGAGAAAAAAAGCATAAGAAGATTTTTTCTTCTTAATACTCCAATCATACCTATAAAGAAAAGTACTGCTGATAAAATTAAGTATGCATTTAAAGTCATTTACTTAGTCTCCTTTTCTTTTTGCTCTTTCTCAAATTCATCAATTTGCTCTTCACTAAGTTCAGTATATGATACATCCATTTTTTTACCAGCTAAAATAATTCCACCAATCATAGCAACTAAAAGCATTACAGCTGCAACTTCAAAGGGAACTAAATATTTAGTAAAAAGTACGATTCCAACTTGTTGTGAATTTCCCCATTCACTATTTATTGGATAGTGTGCTTCGATATTTGTAGCTACAATTGGAGCTGTAAAAATTAAAACTACAACTAAAGCAGAAATACCTGTTAATAAAAATACCAATCTTGGGTTTTTAATTTTCTCTTTTACCGTTGATAAAGAGTCAAAGAACATCATACCAAAGGCATATAAAGCCATTACAGCACCTGTATAAACAACAATTTGCACAGCACCTAAAAACTCCGCTCCTAAAAGGAAAAAGAAAGCTGAAATAAAAATCATTCCAGCCGCTAGTGAGCTTAATGCATATAAAGAGTTATTTGTAAAAACTGTAATTGAAAACATCGTTACAGTTAAAAATGCGAAAAGATAAAAAGCTACGATTTCAAACATTCAAACTCCTTAATATGAAAGTGGTGTTTTTTTAATTTTTTCATCTGCATCCGGAGATACAGCACCAAAACCTGGGTACTCTTTTTGCTCTAACAATTTATCAAGAGGTGTTAATAAATCCTCTTTTAAAGCAAAATGCGCTCTTTGCTCACTTGCATTTTCATATCTTCCACCATGAACAATTGCAAGCTCTGGGCAAACTTCTGCACAATAACCACAAAAGATACATCTACCCATGTTAATTGTATATTCAAGTACTTCTTTTCTAGAATTTTCATCAATTCTAGTATCCATTCTAATACAATCAGCAATACAAATCTTTTCACAAAGGCCACAACCAATACATCTATTTTCACCTGACTCTAAAAGAGCAAGTAGTTTATGTACTGCTCTATATCTAGGTCCAATTGGAAGCTTTTCAGCTGGATATTGAACTGTTTGCATTTCACCTTTGAAAAGTGCTTGTCTCATGATATTTAGAACAATCCCAAGTCCTTTGAAAAGTTCACCTTTTAGTGACCTTTTTACTACTTGTTTAAACTGTCCCCATGAAGTTTTTGGATAATTGTCTTCAAATATATTTATATAATCATCAACGCTAACGTCTCTGTTTTTTAGTTTCTCTAAACTCATCATCTAATCCTAAAACATCAATACAAAACCAGTGACTAAAATATTTATCACTGCTAATGGCATTAAAACTTTCCAGCAAAGCCACATAAGTTGGTCTGGTCTAATATGAGGCCATGAAGCTCTTGTCCAAAGGAAGAAGAAAATTAACATCATTACTTTTAGTACAATTGCTAAACCACCTGGAATAAACCAAAGATCATTAAACCCACCAAGGAAAATAAGTGAGATTAAGAAACAAACCGTAAATAGATTTGCATACTCACCTATAAAAAACATTCCCCATCTAAGACCTGAATACTCAGTTGCATATCCTGCTACAATCTCAGCTTCATGCTCTAAAAGGTCAAAAGGTGTTCTATTTGTTTCAGCAAAACCTGCAATTACAAACAAAATAAAAGCTAAAGGTTGAGACCAAATAATCCAATTAGTAAAACCACCTGCTTGGTAGTTGTTTATATCGATTAAAGATAAACTTCCAACTAACATTAAAGGTGCAAGTAGTGCTAGTCCTGAAACAACTTCATAAGATAAAAGTTGAATAGCTGTTCTAGCTCCCCCTAAAAGTGCCCACTTATTTGAAGAACTCATTCCTGCTAATAGTGGTCCATAAAGACCTACAGAAGCTACTCCAAGTACAAATAACACACCTACATTTATATCTGCAATAATTGGTCTTACTGTGTAACCAAATAGTTCAAACTCTGGGAAAAATGGAACTGCTGTCATTGCTATAAAAGCAGTTGAAGCAGTAATAATTGGAGCTATCATAAACACTGGCTTTGCTGCATTTGCAGGGATAAAGTCTTCTTTTGTAAAAAGTTTTATTCCATCTGCTGCAAGTTGTAAAAGACCATAAGGACCCACATTAGTAGGACCTAGTCTTCTTTGCATAAAAGCTAGTATCTTTCTTTCAATATATGTTGTAAAACCTGCAAGTGCTGCAAATACAGAAAGTACAACTACGGCTTTAACAACTGTTTCTATTAAAATTGAAGTTTCCATTTTATACCTTCATAACTTTTGCTACTGCATATCTTGAATCTTCAAAAAACACCTTAGTATCTAAATCTTTTTCAAAAGTAGAAACTAAAGCAATTTCTCCATCAATTTGATTTTCACAATAAGCTTTTAAAGTTCTTTGCACTTCACCTACTTGAACATTAACTTCTTGATTCTCTTCTAGTTCAAGTTTTTCAAATAAAGCTTTTGAGAAGAAAACCCCACTTTGAAGCTCATCTTTAAACTCGTGAGCAATTGCTGTGAATTCATTAAACTGGTTTATAGGGTTTGCTTTATAAATAATGATTTCATTTTCTTCTGTTGCTAAAGCTAAAGGAGTTAAAACTTTTAAACCAAGCTTTTCACTTACTTCAATATCATTGGCTTTTAAATCATAACCTCTGTACTCAGCTCTATTGTTTCCAAAGTAATTAGGCAGGTCATCAAACTCTAAACCGCAATAACCTTTAGTTAAAGGAAGTTTACTTGTATACTCTATTGTATGATCAACATCACACTCTAAAATCTCATTTGCAAGGTCATTTAATACATAACCCTTATAATCAATTGCTACATTTGTAGGAATGATTTTCTTATCAATATTAGTGAAAGTTCCCTCTTGTTGATTAAGTGCTGGCATATCAAGTTTACCTTCACTTAAATCATTGTTTAAAGCACTTAATTCAAAGTCTGCTTTTTCATTGTATCCGATGACAAAACCTGTTTCTTCTTCCACTAGTTCATCACAAATAAGACTAACCCCTAAAGTGTTTGTTTGAGATGGAATTACAACTACATCAAAAGAAGTGTAATTTTCAATCAGACCACAAAGTTTTGCTAATTCTTCATAGTTTTCATTATGAATTAAATCTTCACCAATGATTAATGAAAACTTATCTTTTTTTGCAAGCATTGAATCAACTAGTTCTAAGAATGTTTCATCTTTTTGAATATCATCTAAAAACTTTGTATATTCAAACTCTACTTGTTTTTCTTCTTTTTTAGTAACAAGT
This sequence comes from Arcobacter sp. F155, assembly GCF_004116455.1. Lineage (NCBI taxonomy): Bacteria > Pseudomonadati > Campylobacterota > Epsilonproteobacteria > Campylobacterales > Arcobacteraceae > Arcobacter > Arcobacter sp. F155. The sequence goes on along the minus strand of NZ_PDJU01000004.1, from coordinate 70,898 downwards.
TTTTTTACCTCTTTTTCTTCACCTGTCTCTTCATCTTTTACAAGTTCTATAACTTGCTCTTTTTTAGACTCAACAACTGTCTTAGTTCTTTGCTCTTTTTTAGAGTCAATAAATTCTTGAACTTCAAGAGGTAAGTCATTTGCAAATAGATGTAAGATAAGGTATAAAATTGAGCTTTCAACATTTGGTTTATGATAGATAAACTCTGTTGTTTTACCTTTTTTCCCAACTTTTTCCATAACTGGGTCTTGCACAGGATGAAAATATAACCCCGCACCTTTATTCATAATAACTGAGTTATTAAAGGCATATCTAGCACTTGGTAAATCAGATTTTAAATATGCTCCAATAGATACCACAAAGTTTGAGTTATGCACATCTTTTAAGCTTGAAGAGTAAAGAGATTTTCCAGAAGTTAAACTATAGTTTTGCATAAATCTTTTAAATCTAAAGGCATCTTTATTTACTAGTTTTGCTCCTGTTTTTAAAGCAAGCTTTTGTAAGATTAAAGCCTCTTCATTTGTAATATATGAATTAAACTTTATCGAGTCAGCTTTTTTGAAAGCTTCTATTGCTTCATCAAAAGCTTTTTCATCTTTTCCTTGAGTTTTATTTTCAAAATCATAGGCAAATCTTGCTGCACCATTCAGTGTTGAATAGTGATGTTCATTTGTAACTCTGTAGATTTTAGGACTTGCATCATCTACAGATGTATGTTTTGTTTCATAATACATAAATGCACAATCACTAGAGTGAGGATTTGCAGCTGGAACTCTTGTAAGTTCCCAAGCATTTGATTTATATTGGAAATCATTTGAAACTAAGGCTCCAACAGGGCAAACAGAAATACACTCACCACAATCAGTACAATTATCTTCTTCAAAACCAATAAGTGACTTATTTAGTTTATTCCACATAGAGTATGCATCTTTTGGCATCTCATCTTTAAATGTCTTATCAATTGCTTCAGAACCTCTTTTTACAGTACTTAAGGCATTTGAACCAATCATATCTTTACAAACAGTTACACACTTTTCACAAACAATACAAAGACCTGGGTCATAATTCATAACTCCCCAGTGTTGTGTTGGTCTTGGCACATCTTTAATAGAATAACTTTGAGAATCTAGTTTCATATAAAGAGTATAGTTTTGTAATTCACACTCTCCACTTTGGTCACAAACTCCACACTGTAAGGGATGGTTTACATCGTAAACCTCCATTATTGCACGTCTTTCTTTTTCGATATTAGGAGTTGAAGTTGTTACATTCATCCCCTCTTTTACTTTAGCATTACAAGCATAGATTTGTTTTCCATCTGCTTCTACAAGACAAAGTCTACAAGCTAGTGTAGGAGAACATCTTGTTAGATAACATAAAGCAGGAATAAAAATATCATTTGCCCTTGCTGTGTTTAATACAGTCTCATCACTTTTAGCTTCAACAACTTTTCCGTTAATTGTTAAGCTGATTGTATCACTCATTATTAAGCCTTCTCTACCTTAACTTGTTTGTATCTATAGTTTTCAGTTAAAAAGCTAATATTACTATCTAAAATAGGACATAATGCAACTGTCCCATAAAGGTCATCATTTATAATAAACTGCTTTTTCACCTTTTGACCATTGTAATTTAAATAAACCTCATCTTTATCTTGAACCTTAGCAATTCTTGCAAAAGATTGGCTTCCTACTAATTTTTGGCAATCTTGCTCATCGAAAATAGAATAAACCACTGTTCCATTATATGAGTCTAACTCTTCTACTTCTTCAATATCTTCATCATTGCAAGACTCAACTTGCTCTTGTGTTTTTTCATCTAGGCAAATTACATCTAAGTCAGAGTATTTATTTATAGCACTTAAGATTTTTACAATATTCCCTACTCTTTCATGAGTTGTAATATCTCTTCCCACTAATAAAACTTTTGAAGTTTTATCTTCTGCTTTCTCACATGCTTCTTCAAACTCTTCTTCACCAGCAGAACTCTCAGCAGAGATATATCCCATATCTAAATCATTTAGATAATCTTTGATTTTTTCACTTGCATCATTTACAAAAGTATCAAGTAACATTGAAGCAATCCCCTCTTCACTTCCTACTTCATACTTAATTAACTGTGAATAATAAACTTTTAAATCAACATTATCAATAGGATGCATATAGATAAACTCTGCATTTTTTTGTGCAATAGTTTCTATAATCGCTTCTTTAACCTGTTCATTATCTTGGGCTAAAAACGACCCAAATGAGATAATATAATCGCTATTTAAAATTTTTTCTATTTTAGTATTCATTAGTCCTCTTTATCTTCTTCTTTATTCTCTTCTACTTTTTCTTCAACTAAAGGCTTCTCATTTTTTACAACAATAGTCCAATCAACTTCATTGAATTTAATTGAATTCATAAGTGTATATCCAGCATCTTTAATAACATCAGCACTTTTTTGAACACATGAGAAGTCACCTATTTCAAAAAGAAAAATTGCATTTTCACCTTTTGAAATATCTTTATCCATAAGCTCTAACATTCTGTCATAAAAGTTCTCTTTTAATGGTCTTAAATCAAATCTTTTCATACCCTTTGCCTTACCTGTCTATTTCACCAAATACAACATTTAAGTTACCAATTATAGTTACAACATCTGCTAATTGATGTCCAGGTAACAAGTCCTCTAAAACTCCTGTATGCCAAAAAGATGGTCCTCTTAATTTCATTTTATATGCATATGGGCTACCATCACTAACTATCATATATCCTAATTCACCCTTTGGTGATTCAGTTGCTACATAAATTTCACCCTTTGGTGGCCTCATTCCTTGAGTTACAAGGACAAAGTGTTGCATTAAAGAGTAGTTTTGAGTCATAATATCTTCTTTAGGTGCTGAGATATATTCAGGGGCATGGGCCATTAGTTGACTCTCACTACTTTTATACATAGGAATTAATTGTCTTAAAATCTTTGCTGATTCTCTCATCTCTTGGATATAACATTTATATCTTCCATAAGCATCACCAGTACTTGCAATTGGTACGTTAAAATCTAATTCTGGATAAAGGCCATAAGGCATCTCTTTTCTTAAATCCCATTTCACACCAGATGCTCTTAAAACAATTCCCGTACATCCCCAAGATTTTGCAAGTTCTTCATTTATCACACCTACATTTTCAAGTCTCATTTTCCAGATTCTATTTTCTGTAAGTAATCCTTCATATCTATCAATCTCTTTTTCAAAGCTAGTGATAAATTTTTCTAAGTCTTCACACCAATTTTGTGGTAAATCTAAAGGAACTCCACCAATTCTAACTGCACTATGAGTAAGTCTTGCACCACAATAGTCTTCTATAAGGTCCATTGCGTATTCTCTTTCTCTAAAGGCATATAAAAATACTGACATAGCTCCAACGTCAAGTGCGTGAGTAGCAAGCCAAAAAAGGTGAGACATTACTCTATTTAGTTCTAAAAGCATAGTTCTAATAACTTCTGCACGTCTAGGGGCTTCAATTCCTAATAACTTCTCAACGGCAAGGGCAAAGCCATAGTTATTTGAAGTAGAGGCAATATAATCCATTCTGTCTGTTGTAGGCAAGAATTCATTATAAATCATATTCTCACCCATCTTTTCCATACCTCTATGAAGGTATCCAATTCCAGGTGTTGCTTTTACTACCTCTTCACCTTGAAGTTCAAGCATAAGTCTCATTTGACCATGGGCAGATGGGTGTTGAGGCCCAAAGTTTACCATCATAGTATTATCTTCACGCTCGAAGTTAATATTTTCAAAGAAAGGTTTTAATCTATTTGCTGTTTGTCGCATTTATCTTCTCTTATCTTCTTTTTTTAAGTGTAACACTTTTGTTTTCATCAAATTTTTTGATAATAGGAACTCCACCCTCTTCTTGATACTGTAAAGGTGTGTGTTCTGGCTCTTTTCCATTTGTGATATCAACTCCATATGGAACCTCATGCCCTAATCTTGAAAATCTTTTTGTGTCATATCTATCAATAGCTGCTGAGTCTCTTATTTCAGCCCCTATCTCTTCCCTTGCTTCTTTACCAAAGATTTTGTCAACTTCATACCAAGATGCAGCTTCATCACCTTGTAAAGGATATGTTTTTCTTAATGGATGGTCATACCAATCATCAGGCATAATGATTCTTTTTAAGTTCGGATGGTTTACAACTCTTACACCGTACATATCATACATTTCCCTCTCAGACCAGTTTGCCATTTTAAATACTTCATAAACAGAGTTTAGTTCTTGTTTTTCTTTGATGAAAGTTTTAATTCTTACTCTTTTTCTTTTTGTTAATGAAAGCATTTCATAGAAAATCTCAAAGCCACCTCTTTGTGCAATATAATCAATTGCAGAAAGTTCCATTAGCATCTCATAATCTAAAGCTTCTTTAAAAAAAGTAAGTACATTTACATTGTCTTCAGCCTTTATAAAAACCACTAACTCATCTATTTCAATATATGAATTTAAAACCTCAAACTTATTACTTAAAAGCTCTATATCATAAGCATATATTTCATCACTACTTACTTCTTTTTTTGAAGTTTCAGGGGCAATATAGAATCTATCACTAAAGTATGATTTCTTTTGTACATCATTTTTAGGTGTATATTTTCTCATTATACAAGCCTCTTTTTCTTGATTTTTCTAAAAATAGACTCTTTTCTAATTTTCTTTTGAAGCATCATAAGTGCATACTGTAAAGTCTCAGGTCTAGGAGCACAACCTGGAAGATAAATATCAACTGGTACAATTCTATCTGCCCCTTGAACAGTTGCGTAAGTGTTAAACATTCCACCTGTATTTGCACAAGACCCCATAGAGATAACCCATTTTGGTTCTGGCATTTGGTCATACAGTCTTCTCATAAACTCTGCGTGTTTTTTTGTAAGAGTTCCCGCAATTACAATAACATCTGCTTGTCTTGGACTTGCTCTAAAAATTGTTCCAAATCTATCAAAATCATATCTTGAAGCACCAGTTGCCATCATCTCAATAGCACAACATGCTAATCCATATGTTAAAGGCCAAAGTGAGTTTGACCTACCCCAATTTACTAACTTATCAACTGTAGTTAATGCAATTGGAGCTCCACCATCTTTAAAATAGTCTACTTTATGCTGTGCCATTCTAAAGCTCCTTTTCTCCATGCATAAATAAATCCGATTGTAAGTAATAAAATAAATAAAATCATTTCAACAAATCCAAACCACCCTAAAACTTGAAAGTTTATAGCCCATGGAAACATAAAGATAATTTCAATATCAAATAAAATAAAAAGTAGTGCCATTAAATAAAACTGTACAGATACACTACTTGGTTGCTTTGTAACTTCTGGTCCACACTCATAAAGTGTAGTCTTTAGTTTTTCAGTATTCAATCTTGCAATTTTTCTACCAATAACCCTTGCAATATAAACTACTGTAAGGAAAACACCAAAACTCAAAACAAACATAACAAAAACGCCAAAATACGGATGTGCAAACTCCATATGTGTCATGTTTTATCCTTAAAATTATTAGTTTTTATAATAACTTGTTCTCAATTTTCTCTAATCTATAAGATTGAGTAATACTTTTTCTTTAGTTATTAATTATAGTTAATTTTTATTTATAAAGTCTAGTTTAGAAAAAACCGACTTTATTTTCAGAGTCAAAATTACCTTTTAGTTCTTTTGAGATTTGTTCTTCAAAAGATTTATTAGTAAATAATGGTTCCTCATCAACTGCTATTTTAAACGCAGTATTTTTTATAACCATCTCTATTTGACCACCCGTTAATTCATGTTTAGCTAGCTCTTCAATATCAAAATCTTTATCTAAAGGTAAAGTTGTTGGAAGTAACTTTTTCCATAACTCTACTCTTTGCTCATAGTTTGGTTTTTTAAACTCTATTTTGTAATTGAATCTTCTTGAAAATGCTTTATCTAAAGACTCTAAAAGGTTTGTTGTTGCTATTAAAACTCCATCAAATCTTTCAATTTGCTCTAAAAAAATATTTTGCATTTGATTATGCATTTTCTCACTTCCACTAGCACTAGAAGTTGTTCTTGAACTTAAAAATTGGTCTGCCTCATTTAATAATAAAATCGGCTCAGATTTACTCTTATCCCTTAGTTCATAATATTTGTCAAATATTGCTCGAACATTTTTTTCACTCTCTCCAACATACATAGAAAGAATTTTTGAACAATCAAAACTTAGAACCTGTCTTTTTAAAGTCTTTGCAAAAGCAAGTGCTGTTAAAGTTTTACCTGTTCCTGCAAATCCATAAAAGATAATTCTTGCTTCAATATTTCTTTTATGTTTTATTCCCCACTCTTTAAGTCTATTGAATACTTTTTTATCCATTTGCTTTAAAAGTGAATCTAAAACTTCTCTTGTTTTGTCATTTAAAACAACATCATCTAAAGTTTTATTTGTAGTAATAAGTTCAAATGTCTCTTGCTCTTTTATCAAAGAGTCAAGCTTCATTTTTGTACTTCTACTTGTCTTTTTTGTTGGATGAGAAATTTTATATAAAATATCATCAGGAATATAGAAATTTCTATTTATTCCCCCAAATGGAGTTAAAACCTCATCATAATCAACTAATGAGCTTGAAACAAGTTTTGAACCTTCTTCAAGTAATGACCTATATTTTATTTTCTCATAATCATCACTTGAAATTAGCGTGATTAAAGAGTTCATATCTCTTAAAGTTCCATCACCACCTGAATACTCCTCTTTTAAAAGAGCTAAAAACAATAGTTGCTCTTGCTCATTTAAAGCATATTGCTTGAAGAAGTCTTCCATCATAATAGAACCATCAGTCTCTTTTATTCTCTCTTTGATTCTATTTTCAAGAAGCGTTAATTTTGACCTTAATCTATTTATATTAGGTGAGTTTTCATCAAAATTGTTTTTTACAAGATTTAACTGTTGTGCTAAATCTATTCTAAAAAACTGGTCTTGTAAATATTCTAAATGATCTTCATATTTTTTAACTTCTGGTAAAACAAACTCTAATGAACCTTTTTCTAAAAGTTTTAAAAATGCAGGAGATAGAGTAATCATCGAGTTTAAAAGTTCTAATTGTGACATCTCACTAAGTTTTAGTTGGTCAAAGCCACTTTGAACAAGCCATCCAAACTCTAATAATGATTTGATTAATTGAATTTTATTTAAGTGCTCGTATGTTTTTACATCATAAAATTCACTTAGAATATCTATTACCATAGAAGTATCTCTTCCTTGGATATATTGTCTTGTGATGTATTGTAAAATTTGTGCTTCTTCTTTTGAGCATTTTAGTTGTTTAAAAAATGCTGACTTCTCAACATCTTTTGACTTTATAAATTCTATTATCTCATTCATCTATTTTTTTCTTCCCTCTATTACATTATAAAATTTTTCGAGGTTCTCTTTGTTTTGAAACCGTATTTTATAATTTTTATTTATAATTATCATTAAATTTTCTTTTTTTACTTCATTTATTTCACTAAATTTTACAATTTCCTTGTCTTTTTGCAAATCTGGACTAAAACTGTTAGGTATTTTTACTATGGAATCTTGACAAAATCCCTTGTATTCCCCCTTTGAGTAGACGACATTTAAGCATTTTTTCTTTAAGTAATAATTTTCAATTTTTTGTAAATTAGAATTGTCATAAATGTTTAAGCCAATGAAAATTAAGGCTAAAATTCCAAAGAAAATTATAAAAATCATTTTGTTCCAATTATATGTTTTATTAATCATATTACATTAAAATCTCTTAACCACTTATGAACCATAATTTTTGTTATTAAATCTATATTAAGATTATTTTTATAAGATTGCAACTTTATTATAATTTATAAATGATTCTAGGAGCAAAAATGAAACAAATATTGTCTGCTCTTTTAGTATTTCTCTTTTTAACAGGTTGTGCAACAAACAATCTTCCAAATGGTAGTAAATATTCAAAAGAAACTTTAATCAATAAAGCAAACAATGGTGATATAAATGCCATGCTTGAACTATCTAAATATTATGATTTTCCTCAAACAATTGAAGGTTTAAAATATTTTGATAAATGGTATAAAAATATCGACAAAAATAAAGACCCTAAAGAACTAGCACTTATTGGTGATATATATTATGACTATAGTGATATGTTTTTAGATGGAGAAACAAAAGCCTTAACACTTTTAAATGAAGCTTCAAAAAAAGGAAGTCTTGATGCAAAAGTATCTTTAATCAAACATCATATACGTTATCACAAAATATATGAAGCCCAAAAGATTGAAAGCGAAATTATTGAAAAGCTATCAGTTGAACAGTTGCAAAAGCTTTATACAATTTATATGAATAAATATAAAAGAGACCAAGCTGAAAAAATTGCCTCATATTTAGCAGAAAGAGGTGCAGACCTTCCATATAAACTACAGCTACAAGATATTAAATCTACAATGTATAGAACAAGTGCTAAAGAAAAAGTTGAAAAGTTTATAGAAAAAACTATTGCTTCTAAAGATAGTGAAAAGATTCTTGAACTAGCAGAGCTATTTAAAAAGAAGTATAGATATCAAGAAGCATTAAGATTATATAATGAGTATATAAAGTTAGATGACAAAAATGCTGATGTTTACTATAGTTTATCTATAATCTATAATAAAGGTCATTATAGACAAAAACTAAATAAAGATAAAGAAAAATCTCAAGAGTACTTACAAAAAGCAGCTTCACTAAATCATATTGAGGCATCTATAAAACTTCTTGAAAACTATGGAAGAAGTATAGATACTTTAGATAAGTATTTAGAGTTAAAAAACAGACTTATCTCTTCAAATGAAGGTACTTTAGTTTTAGCAAACTACTACAATAAAAAAAGATATAAAGAAAAAGCAAGGGAACTATTTGAAAAACTTGCTGAAGAAGAGAACCATGAAGCGATTTTAGAACTTGCTTTAAAAACTCCATCAAGATACTACTTCTATCCAGAAGAGTATATAAGTGCAAAAAAATGGCAAGAGTTTATTCTTTCAAGTACTAATACTAAGTTAAAAGATGCATTTATCAAAGAAGTGATAGAAAACTATACTTATAAAAAAGCCTTCCCGGAAGTTATTAAAAAACTTGAGCAAGATATTTTAGAATCTGATAATATCTTAACACTAAGAAAATACGCCAATAAAAATAGATACTCAAATATTGACTTAGCAATTAAAATGTATGAAAAAGCTTCAAATGCAGGAGATATCAAAAGTTCTCTTGAACTTGTAAGTCTTTATACAAATAAAAAAGTAAATAAATATGATAAAGCCGTAGAAGTTTTACAAACGCTAATAGACAAAGGTGATAAAAAAGCTGCATATAAACTAGCTCATTTATATCTATATCCACCTTACTCTTTAAATAAAAAACCTGAAGATAAAAAAGCTTTAGCTATTTATGAAGACTTAGCTAAAAAGAATGATTTAAAAGCTATTCAAGAGTTAGTTACTTATCACTTGTGTTACTCTTGTAATAAAGACCCTAAAAGAGATAAAAAAACTGGTTTTTATTATATGAAAAAACTTTATGAGCTAAGAAAAAGTCCAAGGGATTATGCATCTATGGGATGGGCTTATGCTTATGGAGAAGGAGTTGAGGCAGACCTTAAAAAAGCAGAAGAATACTATCTTCAAGCAGCACAAAAGGGATATACATCTGCATACTATAACTTAGCTTGGTTATATTATAGAAATGATGACAATAAAGATAAAAATATCATTAGAATTGACTATAAAAAAGCAAAAGAGTATTTAGAACTTGGAGCTAAACACTTTAATTATCCTAGTATAAATCTATTAGGAGTTTTCTATAAAGATGGTCTTGGTGTAAAGAAAGATATGAAGAAAGCCATAAGACTATTTGAAAAAGCAGCTTTATATGATAAGTATGCAGCTAATCATCTTGCAAAATACTACAGAGATAAAAAAGAGTATGAAAATGCAATTAAATATTTTGGCTATGCTAGAAATAAAGGTGATGCAGCAGCTCAAGTAGAACTTGGAGTACTTTATGAAAAAGGACTAGGAACTAAAAAAGATGTTAGAAAAGCATTAGGTTATTATAAAGATGCATATCAAAACTATAGAGATAAATCACAAAAAGATGTTGCAGCATATAATATAGGACTTATCTATCATTATGGAAAAGGTGACATAAAAAAAGACCTTAAAAAAGCTAAGTCTTGGTACTTAAAATCAAACCATGATAAAGCCAAAACTGAGTTTTATAAAATAGAAAAACCTAAGAAGAAGTAAGCTTCTTCTTTAGGTATGGTTTTGAATTAACATCAAAATCACTGATATAGATAAAATCGAAAGCAGTGTCTGCATAGTAATTGTTGCAGACATTAGCTTTAAATCTCCCCCAAGTTGCCTTGCTAAGATATAAGCTGACGAAGCAGTTGGCATAGAACCAAAAACTACAAGGACTAAAAGTGCAAGACCAGTTATACCTAAAGCTTGACCTATAAAATATATAGCTAAAGGATAAACAATAAGCTTGACAATAATTGCTAAAATCAACTCTAATTTTGCTTCTTTTATATGAGATAAATGAAGACCAACTCCAACTGATAAAAGTCCTAAAGGAAGTGCTGCTGAACTTAAAATACCAAGTGTTTTCTCTAATGGAGTAAAAAGAGTTATTCCAAAGAAGTTTAATAATCCACCAACAACACATCCCATAATAAGTGGATTTTTTACAATTGAAAGCATAAATGACTTTACAGTTATTTTATTGCTTGCTGCATAAATAGAGAAAATAGAGATACAAAAAATATTTATAAGTGGAATCATAAAAGTCATTAAAAGTGCAGCTAATACTAATCCACTATCTCCAAAAATAGCATCAACAAGGGCTAAAAAAACATAAGTATTAAATCTAATTGCACCTTGATAAATAGAAGTAAAAGCATCCCCTTTAAACTTCTTAACAAAACGGTTAAAAAGCATAAGAGCTAGAGTTAAAATTAGCATTGTTAAAAAGGCTGAAAGAATAAAATTAAATCCATCAATCCCTTCTAAAGAAGCAGTTGAAAGTTTGTATATTAATAGTGCGGGGAAAAGTACATAGTAAGTAAATTTATCTGAACTTGCCCAAAACTCTTCGTTTGGGAATTTAATTCTTTTAAAAAAGTATCCTAAAATAATAAGGAAAAAAATTGGTAATAAGGCTTCAATAATATTTTGCATAAGAGATTATACTCTTCTTTTGCTTTTATGCAAAAAGTTTAGAAAATATTATTTTTTCAAGGGTTTATTATACCCTTGAAAGTTTGTCTAATTGTTGAATCATATTTTTTGCAGTATCTTCATTTAGAGGTTTATCATAACTTGTTAAAATCTCTCTTGCTAAAATATTTGCTCCTAAGTGTTGGAACTGAATTCTCATAGCTTGAAGACCTTTTTGACCTCCACCACCAGAGTGAGTTGCTAATCCTACAACTTTTTCGTTAAATGCATCTCTCCAGTCTTTTGTACTTCTTGAAGTCCAAGCCATAGCGTTGTTTAATACAGGAGGCATAACTCCATTATATTCAGGTGCTACAACAATAAATGCTTTTAATCCTAAAATTTTATTAGCTAATTCTTTTACAGTTTCAGGAAGACCATTTTTTTCTTCTTCTACTGTACTATATAGTGGTAAGTTTAAATCTACTAAGTTGATAAGTTCTGCTTCTACATTTAACTCACCTGCAAGTTCTACTAATCTTTCACCTAATTTTAGGTTGTTATTTGCACTTGCAACTAGAATTCCTATCTTTGACATTTTAATCCTTCATAGTTAATATTACAATTTTTATGAAATTCTATAACTTTAATATTAGTATTTCTTTAAGGATTTTGAATAGATTGAAAAGCTAAATATATAAATTTAATCCTACTATTATTTATTCAAAGTTAAAAAACTCTTTAATATCAACTTCTAATACCTTTGATATTTTATATAACTGTTCTATATTGTAGTGTTTACTTTCTAGCCCTGCTTCTATTTTACTTACTATACTAACTGACTTATGCCCTATACTTAAGGCTAAATCTGTTTGAGATACTTTTTTCTTTTTTCTTATTTTTTTTACATTTCCTGCAATTATCTTGTGAAAATCTAATATTTCTTGCTCATCAATATCTAAATGCAATAACAACATGTTCCCTATAGTGAAGTTTTTTGTAAGTTTATAATAGATAGAATTATTAAAATACTCCCTATAGGGAATATTTTATAGTTTTATTTTGGATAATTCAAAAAGTTTTTAGTACTAAAAGGCATTATTATTATGAACAATATAATCTCTAGGTTAGAGAATGAGAAACTTATGTCGAGATATTTATGCTACAAGACATATGAAAGAAAAAAGAACTCCATACTTATAAGAAACTCCCAAAAGATGTTCTCATCTTCAATTCAAACAAAAGAGATGATTACTCTTTATCAAATATTTGAAAAAGAAAAAGATATCAATTTCACTGTTTTTGAGAATGGAGATATATGTATAGAAAAGTTATTATTAAAAAATTAGCAAAGAAGTATTTTACTTCTCTACTAAATCATATAAGGCTTGAATCTCTTCAGGCCAGATAGTTTCATCAATAGTTTCTAAAACCATTGGGATATCATCCATTCTATCATCATTCATGATAAATTTAAAGGCATCCCAACCAATTTGTCCCATACCTAAAGAATGGTGTCTATCTACTCTACTTCCAAGTTCTGGTTTTGAGTCATTTAAGTGCATACCCATAAGATATTCTCGTCCTACTACCTCATCAAACTCTTTCCAAGTTTTATCATAAGCTTCACGCGTTCTAATATCGTAACCAGCTGTAAACATATGACAGGTATCAATACATACACCAATTCTTGATTTATCTTCAACTTTATCAATTAAATAAGCTAAATGCTCAAACTTATACCCTAAGTTACTTCCTTGTCCTGCTGTGTTTTCAATTACAAGCTTTACATCATTTGTTGCATCAATTGCTTGATTAAGTGATAGTGCGATTCTATCTAAGCACTCTTCTTCACTTATTTTTCTTAAGTGGCTTCCTGGGTGAAAGTTCAGTCTATCAAGCTTTAGTATTTCACATCTTTCAATTTCATGTAAAAATCCATCTAAAGATTTTTGTCTTTTATCTTCTTCTGGGTGCCCTAAATTGATTAAGTATGAGTCATGAGGTAAGATATGCTTTGCTTCAATACCTGTTTTCTCCATCTCTTCAAACCATTTATCTAAAACCTTTGGTTCAAAATCTTTTGCTCTCCATTGTCTTTGATTTTTTACAAACAGTGCAAAAGCTTTACAACCTATTTCTCTAGCGTTGATTGGAGCATTATAAACTCCTCCACTAGCACTAACATGTGCTCCAACATATTTCATTTTGATTCCTTTTAACGTGTCTCATTTTTTTGGGATTGTACTATTAATCTTTTTTGATTTTTATTAAGATTGAGTTTTGTTTATCTCTATGAATAATATTTTTTTCATCTTTTTCAAATAGATTTTTTAAAAAACTTTTTTCATAAGAACTATGCAAAAATTCATTATTGAAGTTCTTGCTTTTTTGGCATTTGAAAGTATCTTTACAAATTTGGTTATCATAAATATCTAAGCGTAAAACAGTAACACCTGCTGAAAATACCTCAACTCTAGTAAAGTTTTGAAATTTAGAAATAAATCCTTTATCATAAAATTTTAGTTTTGGTGTTTTTATAAGTATAGTGGCACTTGAAACAATTTTTGGCTGATTAAAAGAGCATCCTGTAAAAAATATTATGAAGAAAATAAGAAAAGATAACTTTTTAATTCCTAATCCTTTATTATAAAAGTTTCCACTATAATACAAAAAAAACTATAATTAATCAAAGGTTATCCTTGTTAGTACATATTTGTTGCGCAGTAGATTCACACTATTTTTTAGAAAGGTTACAAGAAGATTTTCCAGAGGAAAAACTTGTAGGCTTTTTTTATGACCCAAATATTCACCCATATAATGAATATAGACTTCGATATCTTGATGTTGAATACTCATGTAAAAAGCTAGGTATTGAACTTCTTGAAGGTCCTTATAACTTAGAAGAGTGGCTAAAAAAAGTAAAAGGTTTAGAAAATGAACCTGAAAAAGGTGATAGATGCACAGTTTGTTATGATGACAGATTAGAGGTTAGTGCAAAAAAAGCTTTAGAGTTAGGGCATGATAAATTTACTACTTCACTACTTATCTCTCCTAAAAAATCACAAGATAAACTAGAAAAAATTGGAGCTAAACTTACTGAAGAACTTGGTTGTGAGTTTATCTTTAAGGACTATAGAAGTGGAAATGGAACACAAATTCAAGGTGAAGTTGTAAAAGAGAATAGTTTATATAGACAAAACTATTGTGGTTGTTTATTTGGATTAACTCAACAAAGAGAACAACAAAAGAAAATTATGGATGAAATGTTCTCACCTCTTTCTCACCAAATCCTTCCAGAATCAATTGAAAGTAGACTTGAACTTTATAAAAAAAGAGATGAAATGGAAGAACAAGGTATTCCATATCAAATCATCAAACAAAGATTTTTAAACTACAGACTTCTAAGTGGAAAAGTTAAAATTGATAAAAATGTAGTGCCTTCTTACTTCTTATGTTATTCAACGTTAAATAGAAAAAGAATGAATGGACGAATTGCTTACGAAAAAGATGAAATAGCTTATTTAAATAGAGATGAAGTAAAAGTTCTAAGTATTGATATGTTCAACTCTATAGGGAATAGTACATATAGAAATGTTCAAAAACTTATGTTCAATCCACCAACATTTGAATCAGAACTAAATATTAGAAATGCTATTACCCAAAACCCTTATGGGCTTTCTACTATTGTTGTTGTAGATGAAGTAATAGATGGAAAATATGAAATTGAAATTGATTCTGTTATTTATGAGGATGTGAAGGAAGTACTTATATGAAACTTCTAGTTTGCGCAATGGAAGCTTCATCAAATATTCACTTAAAAGAGTTAAAAAAACACCTAAATGACAATGTAGAATTAAAAGGAGTTTTTGACAACTCTTTAGGAAACCCTTTATATGATTTAACATCACTTGCTATTATGGGTTTTACAGATGCAATAAAAAAACTTAGATTCTTTTTTCGCCTTCGTGATGAGCTAGTTGAGCTTGCAGGTGAGTGCGACAAAGTTTTACTTATGGATAGCTCTGGATTTAATCTTCCATTGGCAAAAAAACTAAAAGAAAGATATCCAAACAAAGAGATTATTTACTATATCTTACCTCAAGCTTGGGCTTGGAAGAAAAAAAGAGTTTTCAAATTACAAAAATTTTGTACTAAACTTTGTTCTATCATTCCTTTTGAGTCACAAATGTACACTGAAAAGGAAAAAATAACTTATGTAGGTCACCCTTTACTTGATGAGATACATGAGTTTAAAGAAGAGCTAACAAATACAAATAAAATCATCTATATGCCAGGAAGTAGAAAAACAGAAATTGTAAATCATATGAATGTATATAGACAACTTGCTTCAAAAATAAAAGATAAAGAACACATCTTAATCATTCCAAAAAAGTTTGATGAAGAGTTTATCAAAAAATATTATGGAGACATTTCACTATTTACTATTTCAAATGACTCCCATAAAGAGTTAAGACAAGCAGAATTTGGTTTTATTTGTAGTGGAACAGCTACACTTGAAGCAGCACTTATTGGAACACCTTTTGTGATGAGTTATGTTGCAAAAAAAGTTGACTACTTTTTAGGAAGACTATTTGTAAAACTACCATTTATAGGTTTAGCAAATATCTTTTTATACAAATCAGGAAAAGATGCTATTCATAAAGAGTTTTTCCAAGATGAAGTAACTTTTGAAAACCTTTACAATGAATATAAAAATATAAATAAAAATGATTTTTTAGAGACCTCTAAAGTACTAAGAGAATATTTGAAACATGGAAGTTCTAAAAATGTAGCTGACATAATTCAAAGCTAATATTTTTTTAGATAAAATGAATGATTTTTAAAAAACTTGAATTATAGGAATAAGAATGCTAGATATAAACGAAATACAAGAAATATTACCACACAGATATCCTTTTTTACTTGTAGACAGAATTACAGACATGGAAAAAGGTAAAAGCATAGAAGGGTTTAAAAATATTTCTATTAGTGAGCCTGCATTTATGGGTCACTTTCCTGGACATCCAATCTACCCAGGAGTATTAATCTTAGAAGGTATGGCTCAAGCAGGTGGAGTACTTGCACTTAAGAGTAATGACCTTTCAAATGAAGAATTAAAAAATAAAGTAATCTACTTTATGAGTATTGACAAAGCAAAATTTAGAAGTCCTGTTAAACCAGGTGATCAATTAGTTTATAAAATTGATATTATTAAATTAAAAGGTACTTTAATTGTACTTGATGGAAAAGCTTACGTAGATGATAAGCTAGTTGCTCAAGCAGAATTAAAAGCAATGGTAGTTGATAAATAGTTGGGAATTTAAATGAATAATATTCACAAAACAGCAATAATTGAAGAAGGTGCACAACTAGGTGAAAATGTAACTATTGGTGCATATACAATTATTGGTAAAGACGTAAAGATTGGGGATGGCACAGTTGTTGATTCACATACACTTATTGAAGGTAAAACGACAATTGGTAAAAATAATCATATCTTTTCTCACGCTTCAATAGGAACAATTCCTCAAGATTTAAAGTTTGACGGGGAAGATGTAGAATTAATAATTGGGGATAACAATAAAATTAGAGAATACACTCTATTTAACCCAGGAACTGAAGGTGGTGGTTCAAAAACTGTAATTGGAAGTAATAACTTATTTATGGGTTATGTTCACGTTGCACATGATTGTATCATTGGAAGTAATTGTATTTTTGCTAACTGCGCAACTCTAGCTGGACACGTTGAGATTGATGATTTTGTTGTAGTTGGTGGAATGACTCCAATTCACCAGTTTTGTAAAGTAGGAACAGGCTCTATGATTGCTGGTGGTTCTGTTGTAACTCAAGATATTCCTCCTTATTGTTTAGCTGAAGGTAATAGAGCGAAACTAAAAGGTCTTAACCTTACAGGTCTTAGAAGAAGATTTGAAAATAAAGAAGATATCAACGAAATCAAAAAAGCATATAAAGCTTTATTTAGAAGTTCAAACGCGTTAAAAGACTCTGCAAGAGAGTTTATAGAAGAGTCAAACAATGAACATGCAAAAGTTATGTGTGACTTTGTTTTAAATACAACAAGAGGAATTCCTTTTGATAGAAAGACAGGAGAGTAATTAATGAGTAAAGAGATTATATGCGACTTTTGTGGTTCAAAAGATAGCGAAACAAATCCTGTAATAGCTGGAGACAACGCATTTATTTGTAAGGCTTGTGTAACAGCAGCTCACGAAATAATGACTGGAAATGCTCCTGCAAATGATGAAAATGATAACTACACTGAAGAAGTTTCAGTTGAAGAAGAAATCAAACTAAGAACTCCTGCTCAACTAAAAGAGATTTTAGATGATTATATCATTGGTCAAAACAGAGCTAAAAAAGTTTTATCTGTTGCAGTTTATAACCACTATAAAAGAATCTTTAGAAAAGATGAGATTGGTGATGATACAGAAATCAACAAATCAAATGTTTTATTAATAGGACCTACTGGTTCTGGTAAAACTTTACTTGCACAAACAATTGCAAAATATCTAGACGTACCTTTAGCAATTGCTGATGCTACTTCACTTACTGAAGCTGGTTATGTTGGTGATGATGTTGAAAATGTAATCACAAGACTTTTACAATCTGCAAATGGAGATGTAAAAAAAGCTGAAACTGGAATTATCTTTATTGATGAAGTTGATAAAGTAGCAAGAATGAGTGAAAATAGATCAATCACAAGAGATGTATCTGGTGAAGGTGTTCAACAAGCACTATTAAAAATCGTAGAAGGTTCAGTTGTAAATGTTCCGCCAAAAGGTGGAAGAAAACACCCTGGTCAAGATGCAGTTCAAGTTGATACTACAAATATCCTTTTCATTTGTGGTGGAGCTTTTGATGGTCTTGAAGAGATTGTAAAGAAAAAACAAGGTGCAAATGTACTTGGCTTTAACCAAAAGAAAAGTGGAAATAAAGAAGAGAAAGATTTAATCTCAAATGTAGAAGCTCACGATTTAGTAAAATATGGTCTTATTCCAGAATTAATCGGAAGACTTCACATGATTGCAACTTTAAATGAAATCTCTGAAGATGATATGGTTCATATCTTAACTGAGCCAAAAAATGCACTTATCAAACAATATATCAAACTATTTGAACTTGACAATGTTAAGTTAGAGTTTGAAAAAGCTGCTTTAAAAGAAGTTGCTAAACTTGCTATTGAAAGAAAAACAGGAGCAAGAGGACTTAGATCAATTTTAGAAGATATCATGCTTGATATCATGTATGATTTACCTGAGTACGAAAATAAAACAGTTACTATAACTAAAGATGTAGTAACAAATAAAAAAGAACCAAAAATAGCTTAAGAAAGAAGGAAGAGTATGTTATTAGATAAACTAATAGGTCTGTTTTCAAGTGACATGGCAATTGACCTTGGTACTGCCAATACAATTGTTTCTGTAAAAGGAAAAGGTATCATTATTAATGAGCCTTCAGTTGTTGCAGTACAAAATGATAGATTCGGAAAAGATAAGATTCTTGCAGTTGGTCAAGAAGCTAAACAAATGATTGGTAAAACACCATTAAATATTCAAGCGGTTAGACCGATGAAAGATGGTGTTATTGCTGATTTTGAGATGACTGAAAGAATGATTAGATATTTCATTGAAAAAGCTCACGCTAGAAAATCATTTATCAGACCAAGAATCATTATTTGTATTCCATATGGAATTACACAAGTTGAGAGAAAAGCAGTAAAAGAATCAGCTTTAAGTGCAGGAGCTAGAGAAGTATTCCTAGTAGAAGAACCAATGGCAGCTGCAATTGGTGCTGGTATTCCTGTTTCTGACCCATCTGGATATGTAGTTGTTGATATCGGTGGTGGTACTACTGAGATTGGTGTAACATCTTTAGGTGGATTAGTACTTTCTAAATCAATTAAAGTAGCTGGTGATAAGTTTGATAAATCTATTATTGATTATGTTAGACAAAACTACAACCTTTATATAGGTGAAAGAACTGCTGAAAATATCAAAATTGAGATTGGTACAGCTATTAAACTTGATAGCGAACTAAAAATCAAAGTAAAAGGTAGAGATAACTCAGGTCTTTTATCTACTATTGAATTAGGTAGTGAAGGTGTACGCACTGCTATAAAAGAACCTCTAAGAGAAATCGTATCTGCTGTAAGATCTGTATTGGAGGACATGCCTCCTGATTTAGCTGGTGATGTTGTTGATAATGGTGTTATTTTAACAGGTGGTGGAGCACTAATTAGAGGTTTAGATAAATATCTAGCTGATATTATTAAACTTCCAGTAAAAGTTGCGGAAGAGCCATTATTAGCTGTTGCTTATGGTACAAGCAATGTATTAGATCAGGCTGCATTATTAAAACTAATAACTAATGAATAAATTTCTATTCTTTCTTCTTTTTATAGCAGTTAGCTTAGGTTATATCTTCGAGATAGACCAGCTAATTGCTAGAAATTTTAATCCTCTTACAACACTTAAAAAAGTGTACGTAAATAATGCTGTAAAACTACAAAGCAATATTGAAAAATATTTTAATCAAGCAGCTACAATAGCTAAACTGCAAGAGGAAAATGCAACACTAAAAAACTACAAAGAGTTGTACCTAGCTTCAAATAATGAACTACATTCAGTATTAGAATCAATTGATACAACAAAAAATACAAGAGATGATATTAAATTTACTAAAGTTTTATCTTATGTAAAATTTGATGATTTTACAAAGGTTTGGATTGACTATAAAAAAGAAGATGACTCTATCTTAGGTGTTATCTCAAATGGCTATGCAGCTGGAATTGTAGTAAATCAAGATGGAAGGTCTAAAGCTTTATTAAATGGTAATGATAAATGTAACTACTCTATTTTTGTAGGAGAAACAAAAGCTCCTGGGATTATTCATAAATCAAAAAATAGACATAATCTTGTAGCAAAATATATTCCTATTTGGTATAAAATCAGAGTTGGAGATGAAGTTGTAACTTCTGGTATGGATAATATTTTCTTTGAAGGACTAAAAGTAGGAAAAGTTGTTGGTATCAAAAAAATGCAAGATATGCAAGAAGTTCAAATAGAACCTTATGCAAAAGTTCTAACTCAAAAATATTTCTTTGTTTATAAGAAAAAACAACTAGAAATACAAAGCCAAGAAGAAGATAAAAAAGTAGAAGAGAAAGCTTCTAATAAGAAGCCATAATCGAATCTACTTTATCCCAAGTAAGTCCGTCTTTTTTACCTTTACCAAACATATTATAAATATATCTAGCAAACATATCTGTTTCAAGATTTACTTTACTTCCTACTTTGTAAGTTTTAAACAGAGTATTCTCAATAGTATGAGGAATAATTGTTAATCTAAAAGCATCTTCTAAAACATCATTTACAGTTAAAGAAACTCCATCAACAGTAATACTTCCCTTTGGAATAATATATTTTGCATATTCACTTGGTAGTGAAATTATATAATCAGTTGAGTTCCCATCTTTTTTTATAGTTTTTATTGTTCCTAAACAATCAACATGACCTTGAACAATATGACCTTCAAATCTATCACCCATCATCATTGCAGGTTCAATATGAACTTCACCTCTATAGTTTTCCATAGCTAGGATTTTTTGAGATTCAGGAGATAATTCCACAGTAAAAGTATCGTTTGTAAATCTAACAACAGTAAGACAAGCACCATTAACAGCAACTGAGTCTCCAATCTTAGGAGAGTATTTAGCTTTTAGTGTTAGGAAGCTATTTTGAAGGCTTACAACTTTTGCCATTTCTCGAATTAAACCAGTAAACAAAAAATATCCTTGTATTTATAAAGATTAGTTAAATATTAATTTCTAATATAAAGTATTCCATAATATCAATTTGTTATAATAGCGAAAATTTATTAATGTAAATCTTTTAGATAAGTGGAAGAAAACATTTATCTAAGAGATTTCCTAAACTAAATCAAGTCCTTTAAAACAAGGACTATTTTAAGGAAGAAAATGAAATATGATGTAATAGTCGTAGGTGGAGGTCATGCTGGAATCGAAGCTTCTTTAGCAAGTGCTAGAATGGGTAAAAAAACCCTTTTAGTTACTATGCTTGTTGAACAAATTGGAGCTGCTAGTTGTAACCCTGCCATTGGTGGTCTTGCAAAAGGTCACTTAGTTAGAGAAATTGATGCTATCGGTGGTGAAATGGGTCTTTGTACTGACGCTACTGGTATTCAATTTAGAGTATTAAATGCTTCAAAAGGTGCAGCAGTTCAAGGAACAAGAGCACAAATTGATATGGATAAATATAGAGAGTATATGAGAGAAGTTTGTCATAATACTCCTAATTTAGAAATTTACCAAGATGAAGTAGAATCTTTACTTGTAAAAGATGAAAATGAAGTTTATGGTGTAAAAACTAAACTTGGAGAAGAGTTCCTATCAGAAAAAGTAATCCTTACAACGGGTACTTTCATGAGAGGACTTATTCACATTGGTGAGCAAACTTATGATGCAGGAAGAGCATGGGAACTACCATCTTCAACTCTATCTATTCAATTAAAAGAGTTAGGGCTAAATGTAGGAAGACTAAAAACTGGAACTCCTGCAAGAATTGACTCAGGAAGTATTGATTTTTCTGTAATGGAGGAGCATGGTGGAGATGAAAAACCAATGCCATTCTCTTTTAGAACAAATAAAAAAGAGTTCAACCCTACTCAATTCCCTTGTTATATCACATACACAAATACAGGAACACATAGCACTATCTCTGGAAACTTCCACAGAGCACCTATGTTTACTGGACAAATTGAAGGAACAGGACCAAGATATTGTCCAAGTATTGAAGATAAAGTAAATAGATTTGCAGATAGAGATAGACATCAACTATTTTTAGAACCACAAACGGCAATGAGAACAGAATATTACATCAATGGACTATCTACATCTTTACCAATTGATGTTCAAAAGCAGATGATTCACTCTATTGTTGGATTAGAAAATGCAAAAATCATTAGATATGGATATGCTATTGAGTATGATTATGTTGACCCAACAGAATTAAAACATACACTTGAAACTAAAAAAATCAAAAACCTTTATAATGCAGGGCAAATCAATGCAACTACTGGTTATGAAGAAGCAGGAGCACAAGGGTTAATGGCAGGAATCAATGCTGCTTTAGCTATTGATGGTAAAGAACCATTTGTACTTAGACGTGATGAAGCTTATATCGGTGTTTTAATTGATGACTTAGTTACAAAAGGAACAAATGAACCATATAGAATGTTTACTTCAAGAGCTGAATATAGACTTCTACTTAGAGAAGAGAGTTCTGATTTAAGACTATCTGCTTATGGTCATAAGTTTGGTCTTATTGATGATGAACAAAATGAAAAAGTAGAACATAAAAGAAAAGTTATTGATGAAGCTGTAGAGTTTATGGCTAATGAATGGTTTACTTCTAAAAAAGAAAATCTTCAATTACTTGAAGAAATAGAAGAAGATAAAATCAAAGATAGAGCAAAACTTATTGACTTAGTAGGAAGAAATAGTATTACTCCTGAAAAGTTTGATAGATTAGTTCCTTCATTAAAAGATACAGAAGAGTATCTAAAAGAACAAATTATAGTAGAAGCTAAATATTATAGATATGTTGATAAACAAAAGAAACAAATAGAAAAAATGAAAAAAATGCTTGAAATGAAAATTCCAGAAAACTTTGATTTTAAATCAATTCCTGGACTTTCAAATGAGGTTACGGAAAAGCTAGAAAAGTTTAATCCACCTACATTATTCAATGCAAGTGAGATATCAGGAGTTACACCAGCAGCTATTGATATTATTCATATGTACATAAATCTTCGACAGAAAGCTGAGGGGAAATAGTAGTTTTACTACTATTTCTCTTTTTTTGTAAGAAGCAAGAAAAAATGATAATAGGAAATAAAAAGTGATAGTATGTAAAATAAAACTTGATAATGGAGTTTTAAAGTAACATGTCGCGAGGTAAAAGAATCATTCCTGATTTCATGGCAGACAATCCAAATGATACATTTAGGTTGCTTTTACCTCTTAAACTTCATCTTGATGAAGATAAGTATGGCAATAGTCATTTTAAAGTGGTCATTAAAAATATGACACAAAATGAAGTCTTCTCCTATGACATATCCCCAGAACTATTATTTACCCATTTTCCTCTAGAAAAATCTTTTAGTAATGGAGAACTCAATAATTACTATCAAAACAAAAATATCTTTGAACAAGAGTTTTTAATTGATACTTCAATACTTACCAACAATCATTCTAAAAAACTATATGAACTAATTGATGAAAAAAGTATTGTTTCTATTGCTGGATGGAAAAGAACTTTTTTAAAGGAAGCCAAATATCTTAATTGTTATCTATTAGAGCAAAATGATATTAAGCTCATTATTCCGGAATTTGCAATAGCTATATACTATTATTTTAGATTTTCAGAAATGAGAGAAGCTGCTTTGGATTGTAATCTCGAAGATTTATACGTAATGTGTACACCAGATAGAGATGATGCAAAAATAGTTTTACCAACACCTCGAAACGATGAAGACGCTGCTTTTATTCATAGATATGCATGTAATAAAATTGCACAAAAAGAGTTTGATAATATTGGTAAATATATCAACAACTATTTAAAGTTTATGAGAGAGCTTGATATAGACAAAGAAATCGAAGATATCCCTATCAAAGCAAATTTTCCTGTTAAACAACAGTTCTCTATTGAAACGCGCTGTAGTATTCTTACAAATGAAGAAAAAGGCGAAAAATATTATTTTGTACATGAAATATTAAATGACTACTCAGACATAGGCTTTGATAAATTCACCAAGATTATTGAACAGAATAAAACAATTACATCAGTTGATGAGTTTGAAAATCTTCCAAAGGTTGATAAAGAGATTCCTGAAAATATAACTGAAATATTAAAAGGAAAACCTGCAACTAAAAAGTATACTCAAACCCATCATAGAAAAGATAAGAAAAAAAGTTGTGGAAGTCTTCATGGCATTGAAATTGAGCATGAAACAATAACAAAAGATATTCTTGTTAATATATTAAAAATCTATCAAGAACAAAATAATGGTGAGTCAATTGACCATAGCTTAACAGAATCATCTAATAAAGGTGAAAAGAATATTGGTAAAATTGTCATCTCAAGTGAGTTTGAAAAAGAGGTTGAAGAGAGAAACCCATTAAATGAAATTGATAACTTTACTGTATTTAAACAGTATAGTTCATTTCTATCACAACAATCTGCTTTCAAAAACTTTTCTATTTCAAATGTTCAATATTTAACAGAAACAAAGATAAGAGATACTGATGAAATCAATAAACGATGTAAAATAAAAAAAAGGCAAAGACAATATATTACGGTAACATTCCAATATGAAAATAAATATGTCGGATTATTAGAACTTGAGAACTACCCATCTTCAGCTGCTGCAAGTTGGGTGATTGTATCTAAAGACACATATATCACCAAACAAATATTTAATAATTTTATTGAACTGTTTTTGAAAGAAAATCTATCCACAAATACATTAAAATATACATATAAGGCACCTATTAAATTCACTACAAAAAATCATGAAAGAAATGAAGAACTTTCAAAAGAACAACTTACCAAATGGTTGGCAGGTTTAATTGGAAAGATAAAAATATAGTTAATTTCATATAACAAAAACAAACACTTAGATACTATTAATAAATCCACAATAAAAGAATTAGAAAAAGTAATCCAAGAAAAATATTCTTATATAGAACATTATTATAAACAGTTGTTCCTTCATATATTTTTGAATAATCTTCTCTAACTTCAACATCATTATAAAACCCGAAATTTACTTTTTCTATATTACAATCTGTTGAAGAGAGAAGCATCGTAATTTCATCTTTTGATGTATGCACTTTATTATATACTTTGAAACCAAGTTCTCCATAAAATTTCTCTAAATATGCTTTACAAGCTAACATACACCCTGAATCTAAGTAAATTTTATCTTTAATCACTTTTCTTAGTATATTTTTACCTAGAGATTGATTTCTATAATCCTTTTTAACAGCAAAAAACATTAGCCTCTTATGTTTTTTATTATACCCTCCATTTGATAGGAATCCAAAGGATATTTCTTCTTTATTTACATAACAAATAAAAAATATTCCTTTTTTTCTAACCAGAAGTTCATATATTTTTCCAAATGTAATATTAACAGGTTCGTGGATTGATTCTTCAATCATACATGCTAATTCATATATACTTGGAATCAATTTTTGTTGTAATTTTTCATAATATACAATTTCCATTTTACTTACAATACCAACCTATTCGAATTCTAGTCATCTTTTATTTTTACATGCCTATCATGTAATGAATGATATATTTTAACATACCCTTTATGAATTGTAAAATGGCAACCTACAACTGCTGCTACGTTTTTTTGATTTACAACTTCTCCGTTACTCTCTAAATATTTAATTGCATTTTTTACTTCTTCTTCACTTATTTCTCTACCTAACTTATTCTCCATTGGTATTATTTCATTAATTAACTCTTTATACCAAAAAGAAAGATTTTTAAATCCATGAGTAAACTCTCTATGAGTTAGATTATTGTTTATAGAAAACAATTTAAGGTTTTTGGGGTAGTTTTGAAATAAAAAGTATACCATTGAAGTTAAGATAAATTCTTTTTTTATAGAGAGTGCTTTTTTTGAATTATATCTTTTTAACTTTTTACAAATCTCTTTATATTCTTCTAGCAAAGGGAACCCATCTAATATTGGAATATCCTTTCTTTTTAACAAAAACCTGAAATATGTAAAGCTATCAAAAACAAATACTGATTTTATTTTTTGTTTATTTATTAAAAAATAACCTCTGGACAACCCTTTTTCAAACCACTTTACTGCTTTAAGCCCATATGAATAGTTTGAAGAAATAGCAATTGTAATATTTTCTCTTAGGTCCTTTTCACAGTTATAGCAAATGCAAAGTTCTTTTTGATGTTTTATTTTGGATAATTCTATTTTTGAATAACATCGCCAACATCTATCTGTCAGTAATATTCCATGCTTTGGACATGCATTATAAAAGTCATATCTCCACTTTTTCCTAAAGTAAGGTATCTTATCTTCTTTTAAACATTTTGGGCAATACATTAATCCATTGTGATTTCTTTTATCTGTTAGTTTTCTAATTTGTAAAGGTGGATATAAACTATCATTACATGTAAATAATTGTCCTTCTTCAGTTCTTAAAGACATTTGATATATCTCTTTGATAGATAATTCACTCTTTTGAGATAATGTTTTAAACAGCTTTTCATCAAATAAGAAGTCTAAATCTGTTCTGGTTGTAGAACTTCCATCATGCCTTATAAATAAAGAGAAAAATAAAGGAAGTGTTCTTTTATGCTCAAATGCCATTCTTGTAAGCCACGAGCTTAAAAGTTCATCTGGCAAAGGACTAGGTATAAATAAAAAGAAATAGTCTTGAATCCAATCTCTATTTCTTTTTCTCTTAGCCATTTTATAACTTTGGTAAATACTCTATATCATCTACTATGATATATTCACGTTTTGATTTAATTGCTTTTACAGCTGCTTTCTTTAGTAGATTAACTGTTTTTCCTATTAGTCCTTCTGACTGATGAAATAAAGCGTTTATTATATCTGGATTCTCTGCTAGATTTGAAGCCTCTTTTAAAGGTAAACATCTTTCATACGTTGCAATAAAAGATCTAAACTTTCTATCATTATTCCATCTAGGAAGTTCAAGTGATGGAAATCTTGAACCAGTTTCACTACCTATTGATAAAGCTGAATGAGCTTCCCTAGTACCTGCTAGTATTATAGTAAGAGAAAGTCTATTGCTTAATTGTTTTAGGTCATCTATAAAAGTTCTTTGCTTATTTAGATTCCCTGTTAAAGCACTATGTATTTCATCTATTAAAATCATTTTTGTTCCTAATTTATGCAAGTAGTGTTCTGCTAATTTAGCTTTTGTTTGGATTTTATCATTATGTTTATATGGTACACAAAGTTCATCTAATATAAGACTATAAAGTCTACTCTCATCAGGTATTGTAGGTGCTTGAAAATATATAATAGGTATTTCATAAGTTATTACATCTTCTCTTTGAATAGGTTCTAATTTAACTTTATGCAAAGAATACATCTTTTTTAATATTGCTGTTTTACCATTATTTGAATCACCATAGATAAGTAATCCTTCATGTCTCATTTGTGGAGGATCTTCAAACTTATCTTCTAATATTTCTATTAATTTTACTGCTGCTTTATAACCTATCCAATGATCTTTCTTACAGAACAGTATTCTCTCTTCATCACTTTTATCTAAGCACTCAAAAGCATCTTTTATCAAATTTCTATCATTCATTACATTGCCTAATCAATTGGATAAATTTCATAACCATCATCGTCATCATCTATATCTTTATTTAAAGATTGAGTTTTTTCTTCAATAGACTCTTTAATAATCTTTTTTTCTAATTCAATAGTCTTTTTTTGATGTTTCTTAGAACTCTGTTTTCTTCGTACAGACTTCATCTCTTTTTTTGAAGTTTCTACGTAACTATGTAACCTATCATATGCTTCAAAAATATCATGCGGTTCTAACTCTCTTCCTGTAATAGCTTTTTTTGCCTCTGCAATTGAATCTCTTAATTCTTTTAAGTTCATAGATGGTTTTCTAATATCTGCATAAGGAACAACTATATAATCTTTTATATCTTCATCATAAATATATATTTTACTAATATCTCTAGGATCTCTTCTACATAAAACAGTATTATTCAACTTAGGATTTAGTTTTTTATATTGTGCTGGAATTATCCATTTTCTCAGAGTTTCTGAAAAGTATGTTACATAATCAATTGTAATCCCATTTTTCTGAACTTTTCTCTCAATTGCAGGTAATAAAGCCATTCTAAGTTTAATATTATCAACTGGAACCGTAGGTAAGAAAGGGATACTGTCATTTCCTACACCTAAAAGTCCTTGATAAAATTTTTCTTCAGGAGTCATTCCTAAAGTTATATGTTCTGTTTTATGATAAATATTAACTACAAAATCTAAATACCACTTTTCAAGTTCACTAATAGTCATACAAGCTTCTTTTTCTGAATTATATGTGGCCTTTTCAAGAATATTTGAAAATGTAGTACCTGGCAATTCATGTGTATTCTTCATACAAGTTCCTATTAGACGCTCAACAATTCCTCCAAAATGAGATCTACTTACTGGACGATAAACATCGGTTATTCTAAACTCTTGGCAAAAGTTTTGTAAACTCAAGCTTCTGAACTCTTTTGCATTATCCATCGAGACTTGCCTAGGTAATCCATATACTGGCCATTCACCTTTTATGCTATATTCTTTTAAAATTTCATCTTTAGGCATGATTGCATGGAGTAAACATTGTCCTACACTAAAATAGTTAATTGCATCTAAGGAGATATAGAATCCATAAATCATTCGACTGTAGACATCAATTGCAACAGTAATATTTGGTCTTCCTATACTTTGTCTAGTTTCTTCGTCAACAACCATAACATCAACTTTTGTATGGTCTATTTGAATTACATCTAAAGGCATTTTAACTTCTGGAAAACTTCCTGGCATTCCTCTTGTTTCATTTACTTTAATACCTCTTCTTCTTTTTGCAATAAGTTTAGGGTTTACACTATTAATTCTATTTCTTATTGTATTTTTTGTGGGAGGAGTTTCTCCTAAATAATTACAACCTTTTACGATCTCTCTATAAATTGTTGATAAAGAGTACTGCTGTCTTGTTAAGTAAACCTCTTCAATAACAGAATCAATTACTGTGTCAACAGAAGAGGCTAATCTACTCTTTCCTTTTGCACCACAGTTTTCTCTTTTTGTAGATAAAGAACTTATTGTCCCTAATTCTTCATATAAGGACAACCATCTGTATATGGTTGCAATTCCTTTTTTATTCTTATTTGCAATCTTTTGTACATCTTTTGCTGTTCTATTTTCAAGTTCTAAAAGAGGTTCAATAATTTTATATCGTTCTAACGCTTTATCAAAGTCCTTTTGCTCGATATCAACTAAAGACCTATTATTTTCTTTTTCATTATTTGAATTTTTAATCAACTCACTAACATTTACAATTATTTCAGTATATGGCTTTTCAACTTGCTTTATCAAAACTTTTGTATGAGAAGGATATCCTTTTATAAAATACTCTTTTTCATCAAATACTATTTTTGAATCTTTTTCAAAACTTATTATTCCCATTCTAAAACCTTTATGTAAGAATCCATTGATAATTTACTAGTACTAATATCTGATTTTAATTTATCATGTGCAACTAAACTCCAAATAGTATTTGAAATCAATGCATATTCTTGAATTGAACTATTTAAGTAAGTTACTAAATCTTTAGCTTTTATATTTTTAAGAGTTTTCATTTTGTTTAAAATAGTTTCTTCATATCTATCATTCAAAGGACTGCATCTATATCTATATAAAAAATCTAAATTAAATAATTCTATTTCTGAGTAATTTTTTTCAGTAAAAATAATGAAATCTAAATTCATATCATTAGCTGCTGTATTTATCGCATCAAACTTTTCTTTGAAATGCTCTTTATTTTTCTCTATTTCTGAGGTGTATTTCACTTCCACTAAGGCATCTCGTTTAGAAGAATCTTTAGTTCTTTTTATATAACAATCAGCACTATAAATTTTTGTTTTTCTATTTATATTTATTTCGATTTGTGGTTGTTCTTGATAAGAAAATACAGAGTTATCAAACTCTAATGTAAGAAATAGTGAGTTTTCAAGTTTTGATTCAAAAGCAATTGACTTGTTGTTTTTAATACTAGGGAAGTGTCCAGTGATTGAACGATAGTTTTTCTTGATCTTTCGTTGATTAAAACTTATATGGTTTTCTTTCATACTTATTCCCCATATTTAATTTTAGTTATTATATGTCAAATATACTTTTAATTAAATTCAATAATTTAAGGACAACTCCTTAGTACATTAATATTTAATTAATAATATTGTAATATATTTTAACTTCTACACATGAAAGATTTTAAATGCCATGTAACTCACTCTCAAAATTATTATCTAAAAATATTATTCATTCAACTATTGATAATTATTCTTTAAAAGAAAACATATTTAAATCAATTGAGAAGGATTATAGTGGTTTTGAAAAATGGTTCCAGAACATCTCAAAGGAGAGGAGAAAATGTTTTTGTATCGAAGATGAGGATACAAAAGAACTTGTTGCAATTATGATTTATAAGATTGAAGATATAAGTTCAGGACATAATCTCTATTCCTCTTGTAACCACATTGATAAGGTTATCAAGATCTCCACCTTTAAAGTTGAAAAAAATAGATTTGGGAGAAAGATAGGAGAACTATTTATCCAAAAGATAATTAAGGTAGCTCTAACTAATTATATTAAAGGTATATATGTTACAGCATATCCTAAACATATATACCTTATCCAACTGCTAAATAAGTTTGGCTTTTATGAGATTAAAAGACTTGATGGAGAACTATATCTATATAAAACATTAGATAAACATGAGATAAAATCACTACCTTTATTTATCTACCAAAAAAAATTAATTTCCAATTATCCTTTTTTCAATGACAATTTTAACGAGGTTAACAAGTATATCGTCCCTATACGTCCCCATTATCATGATATGATATTTTATGATTACCCAAAGAGAGAATCATCATTATTTGATAATCCTACTAGTATTCAACCAGAAAGTAATAGTATTTTAAAAGCTTATATTGGTAAGTTTTCAAGAGATATTAAAATTGGAGATATCCTTCTTTTTTACAGATCTCAAGACATTATGCAATTAACTAATCTTTCAATTGCTGTTCAAATATTTAACTCAGAGTACAAAGGAATTTTTTACGAACTTTCTAAGTATAAAACAGTCTTTAGTCGTAAAGAATTACAAGAATATATAAAATCGAAAAACTCTACATTAGTTATATTTATGCCTATATTCTATTTACATAATAAAGTTTCTTTTAAAAAATTAACAGAGCTTTCAATGACAGGTAATAAATTACAAACAATTAATCAAATAACTGATGAACAATATCGATTAATCATTAATGAGGAAGAATGCTACAAATGCTTCCATGCAAATTATTAGGTAAAAAGTTTATATTCATGCTCCCAAAAACTTTTACCTAAATTATTAAATGAGGATAACTGATAAGAAAATTCTTTTTTAATCAACCTGCTAGTCGATGTTTTTAGACTATTTACTACTCTTGACAATGAAATTGTATGAGGACTAATAAAAAATACTACATGTAATGTGTTTTTATCATAAATATTTAAGTCCTTTAGCTGAATATCCTGTTGTTTAAAATTCTTTGTAATTACTTCTTGTAATCGCTTTTCAATAGATTTAGTAATAATTTTTTCATGATTAAAAGTTCTTACAACTAAATTTATTTTTATATTAAAAAAAGCGTGTCTATTATGCTTGAAATCGATATTACTATAGATAAATAATCCTTGACAACTAAATTGTTTTTTGATATAATAATACCAAAAAAATTTATGAAATTCAAGGGAGGAAAAATATTAATGAAACGTAATATCTTAATGTCAATTAAACCAAGGTTTGTTAAAGAGATTATTGCTGGGACAAAAACCTTTGAATTCAGAAAAAAAATTTGTCAACCACATAACATTGAAAAAGTATACATATACTCTTCATCTCCAATGAAAAAGATTATTGGTTCATTTGATTTAAATATTGTCTTAGAAGGTCTTCCTGAAGAGATTTGGGAGAGTTGTAAAGATGGAGCTGGAGTTACTAAAGAATATTTTATGGAATATTATCAAGATAAAGAAAAAGCTTATGCTCTCCAAATAGAAAACCTCAAAATTTTTGATAATTTTATCTCACCTTATGAGACGAACAAAAATTTTACTGCACCTCAATCCTATATGTACATTGATAATCTATCTATAAATAGTTGTTCAGCTTGACTCTTCCGTAAATCTAATATCTCAAGAGGGATACCTAATTCTTTTGAGACATAATTTGCATGCTCTATTTCAAGTTCTTGCATTTTGTATAATTGGTTAACAGTAAAGTGATTCTTTTGATCTCTATTAACAATTCGATTATATATTTCTTGTTCATTATCAATCAATAGTAATATTACAGTAAACTCAAATGCTTTGAATACATCAAGACTTATCTTCTGAAACTTATTATTATTATCTAAGAGAACAAGATGGCCATCAAATAGAAAAGTTTTATTACTTTTTTTTCTTAAATGTCTGAATGAGGAAATTAATACTCTCTGATTCTCATCAAGATCATTTACTCTTTTTGAGTCATTAGTTATATTATTAAGAGAGGCCTCTTTAATCAATGTACTAGCTGTATAATGTTCATATTCGCCAGTTACTCTTGAACTATAATAACTTTTTCCAACACCATGAATTCCAGTAATAAAAATTGTTTTTTTCATTCATCTACCTTATATATTTCATATCAACTTTTCCCAAGTCTAATATCTTAAAATATTCTTCATCAGATAATTCACTAAATCCCCAATAACGCCTTCTATCTAGACCTGCATCTTCAACTAGTTTCTGCATTGTAACTCGCTTGTCAAAAGAGACATTATATAAAAATTTAATTATATATAAATTTTGCCATCGATAAAAAGAACGCAATTCCCTTTCAGTAAAAATACTATAGTCTTTACAATATTCTAAATACTCTTCAATTGAATCAAAATTATTTTTACTTTTTACTTCTTCCACAACACAAAGAGTAGTTGCTACAGATTTAAACCATGCACGCTCATCGCTACCAGGGTTTTTTGTTCTATAGATAATTAAATTATCGCCTCTATTCATCATATTTACATCATTCATTTTACATATATATATTTTATGTATACTGTTTGTATGAGAGATATCCATGATAATATCATCCGCATTCTCATTATTTAAAATAGAGTCTGGAAATAAAATTGTATGAAATTGAGGATAAATCCCTAAAAGAAATTTTCTATAACTAGTATCTACGAAAGGATAGTCATTTAAGATTTGATGTTTTTTACTTGATAAATCTTTGATTAAAACTAATTCTATACCATCTGTAGTAGATTTCTTAGCTTCTTCTTCAAATCCAAATTCCTTTAATAAAGACACTAATCCCTTATGCTTTTCAAATACTGTAACATATACTTCGTCAACTGATTCATTTATTGCTTCTTGAAATGAAAGTTTTAAGAACTTCTCCCCCAATCGTGTGCCATGAGGATTGATTTTCATAGTACCTATCTTTATTCGTCTCTTTTTAGGCAGAGATGGTATCACATCATCTAATTCACTATCTTCTACCTTCAAATAGATAAAAGCTTGTATTAAATTATTCTCATGCATTATATATGCAGATTCTCCAGCTAAGGCTTTTTTGTTAAACCATTCATTAAAACCAATATAATCGATTTTTAATGAATTAAAAAATATATCACTTAGATCAATTGCAGAGAATGGAACTTTTTCAATCATAAATAAACCTTTAGTAAATAATAATATTGTTTATATTACAATAATAGTTATAAAAATAGCTAAAAGGAATTTCTTGACAGCATTAATATCAATTAAGCCTAAATATGTGTCACGAATAATTTCTGGTGAGAAAAAGTTCGAATTTAGAAAACAGATATTTAAAAAGGATGTAGAAAAAGTTTATATTTATTCTTCATCACCACAAAAACAAATTGTTGGTTACTTTAAAATTAAGAATATACTACAGAATCATCCTGAGCAATTATGGGAAGATACAAAAAACTTTTCAGGTATAGATAGAAAAGAATTTGATACATATTATAAAAATAGAGATATTGGCTATGCAATAGAAATTAGTGAGTTTAGAGAATTAGATAATTATTTATCTCCATATGAATATTATAAAAACTTTAAGGCACCTCAGTCATTTTTCTATTTTAACCAGTCAATTATTGATTACAAGAGTTAATATGGCAAGTAGTTTAGCATTCTGGACAGATCAAAAGGTAACAGCATATCTCCATTTTAATTTATGGCAATTGCCACAAAAAAAGACAAGATTTTCTACCACTTCTTTAAAAGACTTTCTTGATGTAGGGATACTCTTAGAAAAGAACAATATAAATAAAAAAAATATTAAATTAAATATTTTTATCCCCTTTAAATTTGAGGAAGAATGTTTTAAAGACTTGTCTAAAGTTTTAACGAATGACAACTTACTAGATGCAATCTTCAATAAACCTTTAACCTGCCAGTCAGAGCCAACATCTCTATGTTATACAGTAGAGAATGAAGATAAAACCATAGAATTTTTAATATTAAATATTGGGGACCCTTCTCTAGTAAATATTAATAAATGCAATGATGGTACATACTTAAGTATATTAATACCCACTTATTTACTAAAAACAAATAATATGTACATCCGATTTAGAATTATGCTAAATAAAGATACTAATTTTAGTGAATATGTTAATGATGGTGACTCTTTACTAAGAAGTAACTATAGAAAAGAAGAGCTTGTAGAGTTTAGAATTAATGAGACAAGGAACTTACCTAAAGATTTACAATCAACATTAAAAAGTTCTCCAAATCAAATTCAGTTAAAAGAGATACATTTCTTTTTGGTTAGAGAGAATGATGCCCACTTAGAGTTAAGTCATGACCGTTTTAAAAGATGTAGAAGTGTTGAGACTAATATTTGGGAGACCTACATAAAAGATGTTAATTGTGATTTAGAAAATATTAAACGTATTCTCTCTTACCATTGGTGTGAAAAAGCAAAACCACCTAATAAAGATAAGGGAAGGATAAAGTATATTGAACATTATGGAACATTTGCTAAGTTCTCCTATACAAGTACAGATACTATTGTATATTATATTTTAATATTTTTGTTAATAAGTTTTACTATTGAATTAACAGCAAATTATATCTCATCTATATGGGAGATAAGTGCATCTATTGCATTAGTTGATTTACCCATCATCGCTTTTATTGGCTCTATTATTGTTTTATTAATTTATGCTTTATGTAAATTTATGTTCACCAAAACTAAACCTTTTTTTGTTAAAATATGGTATTCTTTTAAAACAAAATTAAAACTTTTTTGCAACTTGATAAGAGAGGAAAAATAAATGACACTAAAATCACACACACAAATCAAGAACTACGAGAGATTATTAGTTGATATAGAATCTTTTTATCCAAACTTTAAAACTTGGTACTCTACAAAAGTTATTCCAGGAATCATTAATGATACGAGGGAAATACTTACTGAGTACAGAGAAGATACACTTGTAGGAATTGCAATTATTAAAAAAGAAAAACAAGAACAAAAAATTTGTACTATAAAAATTATTCCTGAATATCAAAATAGAGGTATTGGAGTTAAGCTTTTTAAACGAGCATTAAATAAACTAAGTACAGATAAACCTTTTGTTACGGTACCAGAAGAGAGATTTCATGAATTCCATAAGATTTTTATTCATTTTGGTTTTAAATTAACAGAAGTTAAAACAGGATATTACAGAAAAGGGAAAAAAGAGTATATTTATAACGGCTCTTTAAAGGATTAATTTCTTTTTGAATATATCTACTTTTTTATAATAATATTCTTTTAGTATATTATTATCTTGTACAAAGAAAAGACAATATAGGTTATCTCTCCTATTTTAGGATACTACTTTAAGACAAAGAGCATGGACCTACTTCTTTTAGACTAAAGCCTCTACTAAGACCTTAGTACTATGAGAGTATATAACTATGAAGAAAATATAAGATTTCTTCTTGGATGTTTTGTTGCTAAGATTTTCTTCTGTTTTTTATTATCTATATGTGTATATATTTGAGTTGTTGAAATAGATGAATGGCCTAACATTCCTTGAATATATCTAATATCTACTCCTTCTTCAAGGAGCATAGTTGCAAAAGAATGTCTAAACATATGAGGAGTCAGATGTTGTTCTATTTTTGCTTTATTTTGATACTTTTTAATCATTAAAGAAATAGACTGCTCAGAAAACCTTTTTTTTAACCTATTAATAAAAAAATATTCTTTATTCTGAATATCTTCTTTAAATAGAGAGAAATATTCTTTTAAAATGTTTTTAGACTCTTGTTCACACACATGTATAGTTCTTTCTTTATTCCCTTTACCCATTACTTTAATATATCCAGAAACTATATTGATTGAACTAGACTTTAAATTACTCACTTCCGACACTCTAAGACCAGTTGAGAAGAGTAGTTCTAACACTGCTATATCTCTAACTACTGATTTATATTTAAAGCTATTTTTATCTTTAATATTATGTTTTATTTCATACACATATTTTAATAACTTTCTAATATTTTTCATTTCTATTGTTTTTGGAAGAGTTTTCTCTTGCTTTATAGATATCCTCATTTTTCGAAAAGGATTTATCTCAATAATTTCTTCAAACTCTAAATAGTTAAATAAACCTTTTAATACAACTACTTTTCTTTTTATGGATTTTGGTTTTAAACCTAAAGTATATAAATGTCTAATGTACTCTTTTAATAAAACTTTATCAACTTCTATAACATTTAAACTAGAAATATCTTTAAACTCTTTAAATTGTTTAAAATCATTTTCATAAGCTTTTATTGTTTTAGCAGTAAGATTTCTTTCAAATTTACAATGAAATATAAACTCTTCTATTAATGAACTAACTATCATATATTCTCCTATAGTATAAAATAGGATTAAACAAAAATGTTTGTATATTTTAGCTTTAAAATTGATATTTTTGTTAATAATCTTAGTATCCGTGTATTTAATAGAAGTTAATTGTAGAATAAATGTTTCAAATTATATATTTACTGAAATACTTGTTATGCTTGAGTTAATATATATCTTTAGAACTTCAAAACAAACCTTACATATTTTATACATAACTTTGTTAAAAAGCTTGACATAAAACAACTAAAACTATATAATCAAAATTGGCAGTTATTAGTTTATAGTGCTAATTACTCAGTACTTAAATTTTATATAAGAATTGGCATTTGATATATAAAATTTAAGATTGTTGACACATCGTTTAATTTTTAATGTGCTAAATAGATAGTTATTCAGAAGTATACAATGTTAATAGTTTATAAAATTAATTTGAAAGCTATTTCTCTTTATATATATTTCTTTCGTCTCTATTAGTAACATCTCATTGATAAAGGATTATAAATGAGTAGAGTATCCGTTTCAAAGCATGAAAAGGGATGGCAAGCAAAAGTTGCGGGCAATGAAAGAGCATCAAAAGTGTGCTCTACGCAAGCAGAATGTAGAGAGTATGGAATTGAATTAGCAAAAAAGAATAATGCTGAATTTACATTGCATGGTAGAAATGGTCAAATCCGAGAAAAAAACTCTTATGGGAATGACCCTAGAAGTATCAAAGGTTAAGTATGCCAAAATTTGTAATCAATAAAAACCAACAAAATAATGGTGACCATGAAATTCATAATGTAACAACAGGCTGTTCTTTCATGCCAAATCCTGAAAATCAAATTGATCTTGGATATCATAACAATTGCAAAGAAGCAGTTACTAATGCTAAAAGCAAATGGCCTAGTAATAGGATTAATGGATGTTATTACTGTTGCCCAACATGTCACACTAGCTAATTTATCATCATAAAGAAGAGTAGAGACATTACTCCTCTTCTTTATACTAAACATTAGTCATCCTTTTAAGCACTTTCTACCAATATTACCTTTTATCTTACATAGAGGAATAAAATAATATAATTTTAAACTAATTCCAAAAGGTAACCAATGTTAAATATTCATTTCTCAACTTATTTTAGTATAGATACAGAGAATAAGTTAATAGATAGACCTAGTTCTAAAGATTTAAAAAACAATATAAAAAGATATATAGAAGAACATCTAGTAAATATTAATTCTGATGATGATTTCAGAGAATATATTATAAAAAAAGGTCAATCTACTGAAATAATAACATGTGCAAATAATTTATTATCAGAAGAAGAGGATAGTATAAAGCTTGACTACTGTGAAAAAATTGCTAAACGACTTGTAAACAAAGAATATGAAGCACAACAAAAAGTAAAACATTTGGATGTAGAAGTACAAAAAGGTGGTTTAATTATTACTTATTTTACAACAAAAGATGCTAAGAGCTTTTTTGTTATAACAAAAGTACATTTTATAGACGTTTTAATGGAAACTAATTTTAAAAAAGAAAAAGCAACTCCTGAAAAAGAGCACATGCTAAAAACAGTTATAGTTCCTATTATTGATAATAAAATATCAAATCAAACTATAGAGAATAAAGCATTTATAACAGATAGTACAAAATCAAAAATGTCTCTAGCTGCAACATTTTGGTGGAAAGAATTCTTAGAGCTTGATGCAAAAAATACTGATAAAGAAAATACTGATCGTGCTTTTAATAAAATTGATGCATATTTAAAAGATAAATTTTATAAAGATAATAAATTAGATTACTATAGTTGCAGAAATAGCTTGATCTCATATATGAAAAGTTCTCCTTCTTTTACATTTAATTCTGCAATAGATACTATAGTTGGAGATGGCTCAACACTAGATTACTTTGATAAGTTTAAAACTGATACAGAAAAGTCTGATGAGATCAAAAAAATCAATGATGAAATTAAAAAGTTAAATAAAATTAAAGATAATATAATTTTTGATGGAAGTTT
Organism: Arcobacter sp. F155; assembly: GCF_004116455.1. Taxonomy (NCBI): domain Bacteria; kingdom Pseudomonadati; phylum Campylobacterota; class Epsilonproteobacteria; order Campylobacterales; family Arcobacteraceae; genus Arcobacter; species Arcobacter sp. F155. The sequence goes on along the minus strand of NZ_PDJU01000004.1, from coordinate 31,881 downwards.
TGCAATTGATAAAAAAACTATCAAAAGTAGAATGAAAAAAATTATAAAGCTTGATAATGCTATTAGTTTAAGTATCGATGATGAAGTTGAAAACTTGAGAAATAAAATTGTTTCAGATATAGATGCAAAAGGTAAGCATATTAAGATTTATTCTGAAGATGGATACAATGAATTCAATAGATAGTCAAATTCTTAAGAACTATCTTGATTCTTGTAAAGAAAAAGATTTATTTAAAGAATTAAATATTTCAGAAGACTTTGATGAGTGTAAAATTAAGATTAGACTGCTCTCAATAGAACAGTTTTTAATAAATATTAATTCTGATATATATAAGCATTTATTTTCAGCGGTATTTAGCTTAAAAGATCATATTGATACTATTAAAATTAATATTAATGATAATGTAGAGACACTAGAATCCTTTAACACATTAGAAGAAGTTTCTAAATTCAACTATCAATTTGATAGATCGGATAAAGAAGGAAATTTAGAAATAATTATAAGTAAGGTTTCTAATGAATACACAACTATCTACTTTTTAGATAATTTTATTGAGTTTTTAAATAACACCAGTAATATTAGTTTTATATTTGAACTTTTTGAAAAACATAATAATAAATTCAAAATTTTTTCGGAACAAAATTTTCTCGTTAAAACTAATAGTTTTTATTTTGCAAGTGCACAAAATTTTGATCCGCTAGTAGTTTTTGAAAAGAAGAATGCTGATAAACTAAAAAAAATCAATGAGAACTGTCATTTTGGGAATGCTGCCTCAATCAAGTTTCTTCCTGAAGATTTTTATCATTATTTTAATAATTCTTTTCCAAATCAGAATTTTAAAAATTTATTTGAAAGATTATCACTTGCTCTTATTTTAAGAGTATTTTCTGATGTAAGTGAATTTGATTCAAATAAACTAACTTATAAAATGTTTGGGTACAAAACAATTAAGCATGAATATAACTTTATGTCATTAAATACTAAATCCTTAAATGATTATTATCAAAGTTATAATGACTTATTTTTTGATAACTCTAACTTTATTGATAAAATAGGATTAGCTAGAAACGTTATATCTCTACATACAATAAATCAAGACTTTACGAATATTAAAGGTGATATATACTCTTCTATTAAATCAAATTATAATATTTATTTAAAAGAAAATATTAAAAAATATATAGACTTAAAAAATAAAATTACTGATAAATTATTTACAATTTCAAATAGTTTTGATAATTTAGTAGATGATTTTTCAAAGTCTTTTAAATCAAGCTTTTACACACTAGCTACTATATTTCTAAGTTTGATTTTATTAAGACTAATAAAAGGGAGTACTTCAACTATTCCAATTTTTACTTTTGAGGTATATGTTTTTTTAATTTCAGTTTTATTTGCAATGTATTTATATAAAAAATATATCCTTTTTGAATTATCTCACAAAAAAGATAGAATATTTGAACAGTATGAACAACTAAAAAATCAGTATATCAGTTTACTAGATAAGAGTGATTTAAATGAACTTCTAATGTATGATAACTTTAAAGAGAAAAACAATAAATACATTTCTACACAAACTGAACAATATTCTAAATATTGGAATAAAACATTGTTAGTGTATTTTATATCATTTACTTTTTTAACTATTTGTGCATAGCTTTTCTTAATTTAAAAATAAAGGTGATTTTTAGAATCTAAATACATTAACTTAATACTCAATATAAAGCTTATAAAACTTAAAATAAATATTATAATTATAAAGTCAAGGAAAACTTATATGAAGAAGAAACTGAATAAATTTATTAGAATAAAACTAATATTCATATTATATATATTTTGTACTAATATAAATGCTAGTTTAATTGATGAAGGATATAGGGAGCAAAAAAAAGGTAATTTTTTACAAGCAGCTAAAATTTATGAACAAGCGTGCAATAAAAATAATTATGATGCCTGCACTAGGTTAGCATATATGAATAGAAATGGTGAAGGTATAAAAATTAATAAAAGAAAAGCTGCTGAGCTTTATTCAAAAGTTTGTCAAAGAACAAATAAAAAATGCGATACTTTAGCTTGGATGTATTATAAGGGTGAGGGTGTTAGACAAGACAACCAAAAGTTTATGCAATTTTCTAAACAAGCATGTGATCATAATGACTATACAGGTTGTCAATTTATTGGATATGCTTATAGAGATGGTAATATTGTCAAACAAAATAAACTACTAGCAACACAAATTTTTAACACTATGTGTAATATGAAGACTAATAATAAATTTGATAAAGCTATTGCTCAACAGTCTTGCATTGATGTTGGGTTTATGTATTATAACAATGGGGATGCTTCTAAGCCTGATATATACTTAGCAAAAGAATATTTTGGAAGGGGGTGTAATTTGGGGAACAGCAGTGGTTGTAAGAATTATAAAATATTAAATGAGCAAGGTTTTTAATACTAAAGACAATTGTGTTCTCGCCTGCTATTATTGTAATAATGATAAAAACTATATCTTCGAATGTGTAAAGTAACTAATTTAGTTAGTCTTTATATAAAATTTTATTATAAATATTTTTCCTTAAAGCTATTTATTTTTTTTAATTTAATGTTTTTATCTTTTGGTAAAACTAGTAGTATATAATTTGAATCCTTCTCAATCCATAATGAATAAAAATATTCTTTTGAAACTATGAATTTACCTGCATTAGGATCTAAAACAAGTACACTCTTTTTACTAAAGTTTTGAACAACCACAAAATGAGGATATCCCATTTTTCTTATAATTCGTGCAATAACTGGCACTTTTATTTTTTCAAAAACATTTTTATTTATTTTATACCCTTTTGCATGAAAACTATTCTTATATGCAATTTTTTGTAAATCAAGAAAATTTACGACATTAGTAGTCTTTAATTGTTCTAATAAAATCTTTTCACTTAATTGAATACCATAAAGATTGAATAAAGTTGAAAGAGAACTTGCTCCACAACTTTCTTCAAATGTTTGTTTTGTCACATCTTTATATTTTAATTCTATTAATGATTCAACATTAAAATCTGCATATAAATATAAGTTAAAAAAACAAAGTAGTACTAAAATTTGTGCCATAATGAAAGTGATAATCTACTATCTGGAGCATTAGTACTAGTACCAATGCCTGCATTAATTGTAATTGCATTTGCTTCATTTATATTATATGTTATTCCAAAGCCCATAGTGGATAAGATAGTAGAACTATTAACTTTCATCCCATCTTCTTTCATTTCAGTTTGATAGTTTTGTTCAAAATTAAGGTTTAATGATACGTCAGGGTTTAATATTAAGAATAAATCTAATCCAACAGAATATGAATTAGGAAGTTCTAATTCAATATCATTTATATTTCTATCCAAGTTTTGAGTGGTACCTAAATAAAATGTTGAAATTAAGGGGTCAGAAAAGCTTTTTAAACTATACTTTATATTGTAACTTTTTAAGCTATAATTATCTTCTTCATTTTGATATTTGGTTTTTTGAGTTAAAGATGTTTGAAAAGATAAAGATTGTCTAAAGCCTGCTATTTTTTTATCAAAATTATAACTTCCTCCAATCCATAAACTATCAAAATCAAAGTCTGTTTCATTTTTAATTTTATTGGATTCAATTAAATCTAAATTTTCATAACTTAAATTATAAGATAAAAATAAATCAAGAGATGAACTGTAACTATATAAAAGAGTTTGACCAAAAAAGACTTTTTTTGATTCAGTTATAATAGTCCCATCATCGTAACTAAGTAAATTAGGATAAGAAGAAAACCTTCTTGTACCATCTGAATTAATAGTATCAATACTTGTAATTAATCTAAAATCATCTTTTTTTTTAAAAAGACTATCCACTGTTATTGCATCAGATGCAAAAATCTGTATATTCAATATTCCTATAAGTAATAATAGTTTTATTATATTTCTATGCATAAATATCTTCAATTTTTTCTCTCTTTCTCTCAAAATCTTGTTTTAAACTCTCTGTAATTAAGATATTATGCCTTTTCTGTATTTCTTCCCACTGTTTTTTATCTATCTCAATATTGCCGTTTTTATCATATTTTTTTTCTTTTTCTAAAGTGTCAATTAAAAAGTTAATTGCATCATTAAAAAAATTTGACAACTCACCTTTAATCATATTTTCTGGATTTGAATAATATTCTTTTATATTGTTTTTTACTTTTTCCTCAATAGTTCCCTCTCCTTTATATGATTCTTCTAAAGAAATTTTTCCATCGAAATCTTTGTCAATATTTAAAGTATAATTTAATTCATCATCTAAAGAGTTTACTTCTGTTCCTGTTCTATACATAAATGAATCAATGTCTTTTGATTGAACATATGCACTATATACTGATTCATGTGTTGAAATACCTTTTTTTGAAAAAGTATCAATACCCTCAATTCCAAAATTATTCTTAGTATTAAGATATTCTTCTTCGGTAAGTTTTCCATCATTATTTACATCAGATGATAAGAATTCTCTTTTATATGCAATATCTGCAAACCAACCAGATACAAAAGCTTCTGCTTTTGAATTAAGTCTTATATCACCATTTTCTCTTTGAAAAAAATCATCTTCAGAAAAATTTCTTTTAAGTCTATCAATTGTTGAATTATCTAAAGCAACTTGAACATGCTTTCCATTAGTAGGGTCAGTAAATACTATATTTGTAGTATTTTCATTTTCATTAGTTGTTTGATAAGTAATATTTTCTGATTCATTTGTTTTTGTTAAAGTCTTATCGAAAGAAAGACTCTCTTCTGAAAGTTCTTCTCTTGTTCTATTTTTTGTATCTACTTCATATGATTTAAATACTGTTCCTGATAAACTAATTTCCATATTATTTCCTATTAAATTATTTTATTTTATAAGAGTGTAACCTTTAGATTATTAATTTAATAATCTAAAGGTTTAAATCAATAGTCTATCTTCTTCTAAAGCTATTAAACTCTCGTGTACTTATTACCTTATAAGAACTGGTATTATTACTATATAGTCTATCAACCATAGATTTTCCACTAGTTGTAGTTCCTCTTCTTTTATTAGTTAATGCATTATTTACAGTATTTAGCGTTTTATTATGAAAGACCTTACCTACCTGAGGTTGTCTCCATGTATATCCTCCATTTGCTTTTTCCATATCTGATTTATTTAACTCTAAATTTACACCATTTACTTCACCATTTGTAACAGATGATAATAAATCAACTTCTGATGAAGGCACTGCAAATAAAAGACTTGCCCCTAATCCTAATCCTAAAATTATTTTTCTCAATTGTTTCTCCTTTAATAAAATTAGAAAAGTATATTATAATATTATTAATTATGGTATGCTTAAAATAATTTTTTTACTGTTTATTTATAAGATTAACTAGTCCATTCTAATTTCTTATTTCACTATTGTATAATCACTTATAATTATTATATTCGATAAAATACATTAAAATATGTATTAGATATTCTATTTATTTAAATTAATCATTATATATGTTGTAAATAAACAAGAAGAACTAAATCAAATAAAATATAAAATTAATAATAGCTTCTAAAACCTATTAAGTTATTTTTAACTTAACAAATGTGAAAATACATAATATATATAGTCAGAGGTTTTAATAGATTACATAAAACTCTCTATTAAAAACCTCATATTATTTATAATTCAATATATATAATTAATAACTACAAAACTAATAAACACTTTCTTTTTAAACATCTCATAATCTAACAATATATATTAAATAAATATACTATTATAATATATTTAAATATATAAATAGTAACTGGATAAATTTTCACGTTGCTTTAAAATCACATAAGTTTGATATAGTAAATAATATATTACCACAGTATGGAATTATTGTATCGTGATATTTTATGATTTAAAGATTAAAGTTTTGCTAGAATAGATTTAACAAAGGATAATATTTAATTATGAGTAATTTAATTTATAGACCAGAAATTTTTGAAAACTTCTATAGTAGTTTTTACAATTATAATATTTCATTATTTAATGAAGTAAAAAAGAGATATATAAAGCCTAATACAATTTTAGATCTAGGTTGCGGAACAGGGTTATCAACTAGAGCACTTGCAAAAATATTTAATGATTCACATATTCTTGGAGTAGATAGTAATGAGTCATTAATTGACAAAGCAAATGCTTCATTTATTCCTATTAATGTTGACTATAAAATATTCAATGCTATTAAAATTGATGCATTAGAAAAGAAATTTGATACAATCTTTATTAAAAGTGTTTATCATCTACTAGAAATTGAGAGTAAAAGTTTTTTAGATAAATGTTTTAAAATATTAAATGAAAATGGTACTATATATATTATTGAAAGAACCGAAAAATCATTAAAGAGCTTCCCCTTATTTGATGAAGCGAAGGAGTTATGGAAGACTCAATATAAAGCAAGAGAAGGTCTTTGCAATCTAAGTAAAAAATATGATGTTGAACATTTTACATTTGGACAACATGTTAGTATTCCAAAAGAAATTTATTTAAAAGGAATTTCCTCAAAACAAATGTCTTGTTTATGGAGCTTCAATGATATGATAATTGAAGAATGGATTAATAATAACTCTGTAGATGAAGAAGAAGTAAAAGTTCTAGAAGAATATGATATCTTTAGTATTAAACAGTATTCGTAAAATATTTGTTGAAGAATAGGAATGCAATAACCAATATTGCCAATACTAATAAAACTATTAATAGATATTGTTTGATTAAATAGTAACTATGGTTATCTTTTTGTATCTTTAAATAATTAAAAACTCTAAGTATTTTGTCTGTATTCATAAATCCATATTTATTAAAATCATGAACTATATATATTATATATGTTACAGAAGAAGCAAAAGCAATTGCTATTAAATCTCCAATTAAAGTACTTTCTCTATAGGTTATTACATATATTAAACTAATAATTCCTAACATAAATATAACAAGGAGTTCTGGAAAAGTTACTGATTTAGATTTAAGTAAAAATAACTCTTTATTTAGTACAAATATTTTTTTAGTTATTTGTATTTCATAATGATAAAAAGCATCAGACAAATAGCTTATCATATTAAAATTTTTATCTCTATTTATCATTTTAACCTTTATGGTATTTATAACTTGAATTTTTTCTTTTTCACTAACCTCTGCTTTATCTAGTCTTTTACATACAGCTTCTAATATATTTAATAATATAGCTTCTTCATCTTTTCTTTGATTCCATATCCTATTTAATAAAAAAGCAGTATAGAAAGTAAATACAGTTGCAGTCATATTTACCATTGAGTTATTAGTGGAAGAATGTAGTGGTGGAATTAGATAACATATCCCTGAATACATTACAATAATAGAGAAGCATATATTAACCGTATGAAGGATTTCTTTATTAAAATGAATTAAGATATTTGAAATTACTATTAAAATTAAACCTACAAATATATAATTGTTAAACTCTTCGTCAGTCATAAATAAAAGAATAAAGGTACTAATTACTGGAACGAAATATGCTACTGAACTAAAGTCTTTATTTTCTATCTTATTTAAAGATAATGTCCAAAAAACATTACCTAAAAAAATACTAAATAGACCAAGAAAAAAACTTAAGATAATTACTTCTACTTTAGTATCAATTATTTGTGGGTGTATAAGAAATACAATGAATAAAACAATTATAAAAAAGAAGGATGTATATATAAAGTGATTTAAATTGCCATAGAGACTTGTTTTTAATTTGCTCAAGGTAAAAAAGTATATTGCTGCACTTATTGCAGAGACTAAAGATATTCCAAGATATTTATAATCAGACATAAAATTTAAAGTTAATTCATCTCCTGATGCAATTAATACAGCACCTATAAATGATGTAAAAATAAAGATTAAGCTTGTAACCTTAGTCTTTTTTAAAGCTTCTTTTCCTGATATAAAACTGCTAAGAATAAAAAAGAGAAGTGGCCACATATAGTTTATAATATTTCCTTGTACTACATATGGTGTAGAAAAAATATAATATATACTTAAGTAATGGAGACAAATAAAGACGGCAGAGATGAAAATATACAATTTCAACTTGTGATTATTTTTTAATATTTCCATATTTGATTTTAGATGATGTTTCTCTTTTAAAAAGAAGTAGCCTATTGAAAAAAGAATACTAAATAGAATAGAAAAAAAAGCTACAGATAAGCCATCTTTAGGCTCTGCATAAGATTTTACTATATAAGCAGTAAAGCTCCAAATAAATATGGCACAAAATCCAAATAGATAACCTATATTAAAGTATTTGCCTTTTTTTAATTTATACATAATTAAATATTATCCCTTATTTGTATTATCAGTATTTATTAGCTTGTTATCAGTATTTATTTGATATCGTTTTAAAAAGTCATTGATAAGCTGAGTGAAAGAATGCATGAACTTTAGGAAGTAAGGAGATTTTTCTTTTATTATCAATTTATTTTTCATATGACATTTTTTTAAATTATATAAAAAGGACACAAATTGATTGAAAAAATAAAAAAGAACAAAATTGCACAAATTCTAATTGTAAAAGTATTAACAATCTTTGCAATTGCAGGAAACTTATACTTTTCATAATAAAATATTCTCTAAACACCCCTTCCCTACCCCCAAACAATCACTTTTAAAATAAATCACTCAACACTTTCATACCCATAAAGGATAATTTTTTTCCAAAGATAACTATTATTAAGTAAACTTTAATAAAACATTGATTATACTTTCACCCATAAAAGAAAAAAATTATCAAAGGAAATAAAATGTTAGTAACAAAAAAAGCTCCAGATTTCACTTCAACAGCAGTATTAGCTGATGGACAAATTGTAGAGGATTTTAATTTATATAAAAATATTGGTGAGAAAGGTGCAGTATTATTTTTCTGGCCTTTAGATTTTACATTCGTTTGCCCATCTGAGATTATCGCATTCTCTAAGAGAGTTGAAGATTTTGAAGCAAGAGGTATTCAAGTAATTGGTTGTTCTGTTGACTCAGAATTTGCACACTTTGCGTGGAGAGAGACTCCAGTAGAAAATGGTGGAATTGGAAGAGTTAAGTTCCCAATGGTTGCAGACTTAAGTAAACAAATCTCTAAAGATTATGATGTATTATTTGGTGATTCAGTTGCACTTAGAGGTTCATTCTTAATTGACAAAGATGGAACAGTAAGACATGCAGTAATCAATGACTTACCATTAGGAAGAAACATTGATGAGATGATTAGAATGGTAGATACTATGATTTTTACAAATGAGCATGGTGAAGTTTGTCCTGCAGGATGGAACAAAGGTGATGAAGGTATGAAAGCTTCAACTGAAGGTGTTGCTGAATACTTAGGTAAAAATTCTGATAACTTATAAAATAAAGTAGAAATATGAAATCATAGGTCCCTTCTAAAATAGGGACCTTTTGAAAGGAAATAAAATGTCAAAATGTATAGAAATAAATGAAAATAATATGGAAGAAACAGTTAAAGAAGGTGTTTCATTAGTAGACTTTTGGGCACCATGGTGTGGTCCTTGTAGAATGATTGCTCCAACTATTGACCAACTAGCAGTTGAGTATGATGGTAAAGCAAAAATTTGTAAAGTTAATACAGAAGAAGAACAAGACTTAACAGTAAAATATGGAATTAGATCTATTCCTACAATTCTATTCTTTAAAGATGGTGAAATTGTAGACCAACTAATTGGTGCAACTACTAAAGCTGCACTAGAAGAAAAACTTAACAAATATATCTAAGCTATAGATATAGGAGAGAAAGATGGATTATCAAGATTTATTAAAACAGTATAAATTAAGGGTAACTCCACAAAGACTTTCTCTTCTAGAACTTATAGAAAAATATCAACATATTGATATAGATACTCTTTTTGAAAATATAAAAATATTATTCCCTACTATATCCCTATCTACTCTTTATAAAAATATAAATGCCATGGTAGAGAATGGTCTTCTTACTGAATTAAAAATCACTGGAATGAAATCCAAATTTGAAATCACAAAAGCTAATCATTTTCATGCTATCTGTAAAAAGTGTGGAAAGATTGAAGAACTCTCTTTTGATGTAGCTAATGTAAAAAATAATTTAGAAAAGAGAACCAACTATCACATAACTCACACTACTATGAATTTTTTAGGAGTTTGTTTAGAGTGTAGAGAATAGATTATATACCAACAAGGAAATTAAATGTTTAAAAATCTTAAAATTTCTCAAAAACTATACCTAAGTTTTGGGTTGATGATTTTACTAATGGTTATTGTAACTATCATTGGAATAAATAGAGTAAATAAAATTGATAAAACTCTTGAAGAAGTTGTAGAAGTAAACTCTTTAAAACAAAGATATGCTATTAACTTTAGAGGAAGTGTCCATGATAGAGCTATTGCAATTAGAGATATTGTACTTTCATCAAACCCTGAAAGTGAACTTTTCAAAAACTCTTTAAATGATATAAAAAAATTAGAAGACTTTTATAAAGAGTCAGCTAAACCAATGGATAAAATATTCTCACGAAATAAAGATGTAGATGAAAAAGAGAAAACTATATTAAAAAGAATAAAAGAGATTGAAGCTAAAACTCTACCTATTGTAGAAAATATAATAACATTAAAACTAAATGGAAATGACCTAAAAGCAAAAGAAATACTTGTTTATGAAGCAAGGGAAAACTTTACTATATGGCTAAAAACAATCAATGAATTTATAGACTATGAAGAACAAAAAAATCAAATTTTAACTCCTCAAGCAAGGCAGATAGCAAGTAGTTTTTCTACTACTATGATAATAATACTTTTAATCTCAATTATACTTGGAGTTGCTATTTCTTTCTTTATTTCACAACAACTTTCTAGCTCTGCTAAAAGTATACAAAAAGGTTTATCTAACTTTTTTAGCTTTATAAATAAAGAAACAACTTCATCAGAACCAATAAAACTAAACTCAAATGATGAGTTTGGACTAATGGCAAAAATGCTAAACAAAAATATTCAATTAACAGAGAAAAATATTTTAGAAGATGATGAGTTTGTAAAAGATGTAGCAAGAGTAATAAATGAGCTAAATAAAGGAAATATGCTAGCTAAAATTGAAAAAAATCTAGCAACCCAAATCTAATTGAACTAAAAAAGCTACTTGATTCACTACAAGAGTATTTAGAAGACACTATTGCAAGTGATTTAAATAAATTGATTTTTGTTCTTGAAAAATTTAAAAGTGAAGACTTTAGAATAAGATTCCCAGAACCATCTGCAAAAGTTGCAGTTATAATAAATGAATTAGGAGATGTTATCTCTGAATTATTAACTCAATCTTTAGATATTGGAAAAACTTTAGAACTATCTTCTACTCAATTAATTGATAATGTAAAAGTTTTAAATCAAAGTACTCATAGTGCAACAGAAAGTCTAAAAGAGACATCTGTTTTTCTTGAAGATATAACATCAAGTGTAATGAGCAATTCAAACAATGTAAGAAGAATCACAGAATACTCAAAAAGTTTAACAAACTCTGCAAATACAGGTCAAAAGTTAGCAAAATCTACTTCTTTAGCAATGGAACAAATCGATGAGCAAGTTAAAGAGATTAATGAAGCAATCACAGTTATTGACCAAATTGCATTTCAAACAAATATTCTTTCACTAAATGCAGCAGTTGAAGCAGCAACAGCAGGTGAAGCTGGAAAAGGTTTTGCAGTAGTTGCACAAGAAGTTAGAAACTTAGCAAATAGGTCTGCAGAAGCTGCAAAAGAGATAAAATCTTTAGTTGAACAAGCGACAAATAAAGCGAATGAAGGAAAAGAGATAGGATTAAATATGACAAATGGTTATGATGAACTTTTAGTAAATATTAATCATACTACAGAAACTATTCAAGAAATTTCTAATTCTTCTAAAGAGCAAGAAAAAAATATCCAGCTTATAAATGATGTTATTAATAAACTTGATAAACATACAAATCAAAATGCAAGAATAGCAAACCAAACAAATAAAATAGCTCTGGAAACAGATAAAACAGCTAAAGTTATTGTTGAAAATGCTCTTTCTAAAGAGTTTATTGGAAAAAACATCTAAGCTAATTTCTACTTATCTTATATGAAAATAGTATTTAAATAAATGCTATTTTCATACTCTTAAATAACAATTTAAACATATACATTAATTAAAACATAAGTATCACAAGGAAGTATTATAATTAGAACTTATAATAATTTATGCTTATTATAAGCGATGTTTATATACAATTAAAAAAAATGTTTAGGATATATTATGGAAGGAAATGCTGCTGTTTTAAAGAAAACACCGTACAGAATCAAAAGATATTATGCGTATATCATTGCAACTGTAGTTGCACTGGTTATTCCGTTTATTAAAATTAATGGTAACCATATATTTTTATTATCATTTGATAAAAAACAACTTCATCTAATGGGTATTGCATTTGATATGCAAGAATTATACTTAATGCCGTTTTTACTGATGCTTCTATTCTTAGGAATATTTGCAGTAACTGCTATTGGTGGGAGAGCTTGGTGTGGTTGGGCCTGTCCTCAAACTATCTTTAGAGTTATCTACAGAGACTTAATTGAATCAAAACTTTTAGGTTTAAGAAGAATCAAAAACAAACAAAAAGAGCCAAACTGGTCAAAGCCAGAAAATGCTTCTAAAAAAGTTGTAGCTGTTATTTTATGGACTATGCTTTCTTTACTTGCTGCTGCTGACTTTATGTGGTATTTTGTTCCACCTGAAGACTTTTTTGCTTATATTCAAAATCCAACAGAACACTGGTTTTTAATTGGTTTTGTATTAGCAATCGCTGGTTTCTTAGTTTATGATGTTGTTTGGTTAAAAGAAGATTTCTGTGTTTATGTATGTCCATATTCAAGAGTACAATCAGTACTTTATGATGATGATACATACCAAGCTATCTACTCTACAAATAGAGGTGGTAATATTTACAATGACTCTAAAGAGAAGATTATCTTCAAACAAAAAGACTTACCAGAAGAGAAAAATGAATGTACAACATGTGAATCATGTGTAACTGTATGTCCTACTCATATTGATATTAGAAAAGGTTTACAATTAGAGTGTATCAACTGTTTAGAGTGTGTTGATGCTTGTACTACTGTTATGGGAAAACTTGGTAAAGAGTCACTAGTTCAATGGACAAGTACAAGGGATATTGAAAAAAATCAACCAACTAAATTCCTAAGAAAATCTACTATCATGTATACAGTTGCATTAGTTGTAGTTATTGGTCTATTATTTGTAATGGGTGGAAAAAAAGAGTATATGCTTTTAAATGTAAATAAAACTACTCAGTTATATAAAGTTAAAGAAAACAATGTAGTTTCTAATAACTTCTTATTACTATTCCAAAATACTGATTCAAAAACACATACATATAATTTAGAGATTATAGGTAGAGATGATATTGTAATTAAAAGATTTAAACCATTTAAATTAGCTGCTGGAAAACTTAGAAAAAAAGTTGTAGTACTTGAAACAGATAAAGTTCTTGTAAATGATAATACAAAAGACACTCCTATTTCTGTAAAACTTAGAGCTTATGCAGTAGATGAGCCTGATAGAGTATCTGTAATTAGAGATGCTGTATTTATCTACCCAAGAGCTGACAAACTAAAATAATCATAAAGAGGCATCTTGCCTCTTTATTCTTAAATACTTATTAACCTCATTTTAGATATAATCGCGAATATTTTACTATTTATTTAATTCATGGAGCTATTAATGACTAAATTCATATTTGTTACTGGTGGAGTGCTAAGTTCACTTGGTAAAGGTATTACTTCTGCATCTATTGCAACAATTTTAAAACAATCAGGGTTCAAAGTAAGTATGCTAAAGATTGACCCATACTTAAACGTAGACCCAGGAACAATGAGTCCACTAGAGCATGGAGAAGTTTTCGTAACAGCAGACGGTGCGGAAACAGACCTTGATTTAGGAAACTACGAAAGATTTATTGATAAAACACTTACAGGTAAAAACTCTTTTACAACAGGTCAAGTTTACCAAAGTGTAATTAAAAGAGAAAGAGAAGGTGGTTACTTAGGTAAAACTATTCAAGTAATCCCTCATGTTGTAGACGAGATTAAAGATAGAATCTACGCTGCAGCAGATGAGCATGACTTCTTAATCATCGAACTTGGTGGAACAGTAGGTGATATTGAAGGTTTACCATTCATGGAAGCAATTAGAGCTATTAGACATGAACAACCTAAAACAAATACTATGAATATCCATGTGAGTTTAATCCCATACATTAAAGCTGCAGGTGAATTAAAAACAAAACCAACTCAACACTCAGTACAAGAGTTAAGAAGAATTGGTATTACTCCACATATGCTAGTTTGTAGAACAGAAAAAGAGCTTCCAAAGAATTTAAAAGAAAAACTTGCATTATCTTGTGATATTGATAGAAATGCAGTAATTGAAGCAGGTGATGCACAGTCAATTTACCAAGTTCCATTACACTTTATCAAAGAAGGAATTTTAACTCCTTTATCAGAGCACTTTAATATCAAAATCAAACCAAACATGGAAAAATGGGATACTTTAGTTAAAAATATTCTTGTACCACAAGATGAAGTAACTATTGCATTTGTTGGTAAATATTTAGATTTAAAAGAGTCATATAAATCATTAATCGAATCATTAATCCATGCAGGAGCACACCTAAACACAAAAGTAAATATTCACTGGTGTGATTCAGAAAGAATTGAAGATACAGGAGCATATGAAGTTATTGGAAACTCTGATGCTATCTTAGTTGCTGGTGGATTTGGACACAGAGGTGCAAAAGGAAAACTTGAAGCAATTAAATATGCAAGAGAGAATAAAGTTCCTTATTTAGGTATCTGTCTTGGTATGCAACTATCTATTATCGAATATGCAAGAAATGTATTAGGTATTGAAAATGCAAACTCTGTTGAATTTGATGAAAATGCAGAAGATCCAGTAATCTACTTAATTGATGAGTTTATTGACCAAAGTGGTGAAAAACAACTAAGAACTCATAAATCACCAATGGGTGGAACTATGAGACTTGGAGAATATCCATTTGAGCCATTAAAAGGTACTAACTTACAAAAAGCATATGGAAATGAAGAAATCTACTATGAAAGACATAGACATAGATATGAAGCAAATCCAGCTTATAAAGAGAGATTAGAAGAAGCAGGAATGATTATTTCTGGACAATCAAATGGTCTAATTGAAGCAGTTGAAATTAAAGATCACCCTTGGTTTGTTGGTGTTCAGTTCCACCCTGAATTTACTTCTCACTTAGAGACACCAAACCCTATTATCTTAGAGTTCGTAAAACAAGCAAATAAAAAAGCTTAATGTCTAAGGTTACAAAACAAAGACTTTTTGAACTATTAAGTGCAAGACATGAGAATAATCCCTATTCTCGTCTTGCTAGTATTCCTGCACCAGATAGCTTCAAAGATATAAAGAAAGCCTCACAAAGAATTAAACAAGCCCTTCTTAATAATGAAACAATAACTATTGTTGGTGACTACGATGTTGATGGAGTAGTATCTACAACTATTATCGTTGATTTTTTCCAAAAAATTGGAAGAAAAGTAAATCACATCATTCCAAACAGATTTGAACATGGATATGGATTAAGCCCAAAAATCGTTGATATGATTGATGAAGGTCTAGTTATCACCGTTGATAATGGAATCTCAGCTTGTAATGCAGCAGAACTTTTAAAGCAAAAAGGTATTGATTTAATTATTACTGACCACCATACAGTTGGAGAACAAATTCCAGAAGCTTTGGCAATAATAAACCCCAAGCAAGAGGATTGTACTTTTCCTTTTAAAGAAATATGTGGTGCCCAAGTTGCATGGTACCTTTGTGCAGCAATAAAAAAAGAGATAAATGCAGATGTAAACCTACAAGAGTTTTTTGATTTACTTTGTGTGGCTATTATTGCTGATATCATGCCTATGACAAGTCTAAACTATACTATGGTTAAACATGGACTTAAAAAAATCAAAACATCTTCAAGACCTGCATTTAAAAAAATCAATGAAATGATTTCAAAAGAGATTTTTGTATCAGATGATGTAGGATTTACAATTGCTCCTAAAATAAATAGTGCAGGAAGAATGGAAGATGCCTCAATTGCATTAAGCTTCTTACTAGCCTCAACTGAATATGAGGCAAACGATGCTTTACAAATGTTAGAAGAGTTAAATGTATTTAGAAAAAACTTGCAAGAAGAGATTTCTCAAAAAGCTACAAATGCAACAAACCCTGAAGAAAATGCTGTTATAGTATGGGGTGAAGACTGGCATGAAGGTGTTATAGGAATTGTTGCTTCAAAGCTATCTAATGCCTTTAAAAAGCCTGCTTTTATCTTCTCTATAAACAATGGTATTGCAAAAGGAAGTGCAAGGGCAAATGCAAATATAAACTTGCATACTATTATTACAGAAGCTTCTGACTTGCTTCTTGGTTTTGGTGGTCACAAAAATGCAGCTGGTTTATCTATGGAAGCAAAAAACTTAGAAGAGTTTAAAAATAGAATAAATAAGTCTTTAGAAGAGCACAAAGAAGAGCTTCACATAGATCATGATGTTTTAGGTGAACTTGATGTGTCAAATGTAGATATTGAGTTTTTAAATATCATTGAACAGTTTGAACCATATGGACTAAAAAATCATAGACCAATATTTAAAATAACAAACTCACAAATCATAAAAGCTGAACTTTTTGGTAAAGATAAAAACCACACAAAACTAACACTAAATAGTGATGGTTTTTTGTTTGAAGCTATTAAGTTTTATTGTGATGAAATATTTGATAAACCAACTATTGATTTAGTTGTATCAGTAAATAAAAATGAGTTTAGAGGGCAAATAAACCCTCAGTTTTTAATACAAGATATTTTATAAAATAACTCTTGGAGGTAAAGAAAGTTCTCTTTCTTTCTTTATTCCTTCTAACTCTAATATTTCATCATCTACACTCGTACTAGAGTTTGCAGAAGCTAAAATATTTCCATTTGTTACATCAATTAGTTTCATAAATACAATCAATGTCTCTGTTGTAATTGTATATGTTCCTACAACTGCAAACTTACCATCTACAGATTTATTACTAATATCTCTTTGTTTTCTTGTTAAAAGATTTAATCCATTTTGCCCATAAGAGAAGTTTTCACTTAATTCAACTTGTCTTACAATAATATTTTTATTTAATAAAGCATCTTTTAAATGCTCAGATAATAAAAACCCTAGTTTTGATCTGTTCTCTAACTTATCAATATTTACAAAATCAGAAACTAAAACAACATCATCATCTAAAAGATATCTATCCAGTCTTGTAGAAGTTTTTAAAATTAGATTATTTATTAAAGAACTAAAATCATTTGAACCAGTTATTTTTTTATGATTACTTGGAGCTTTTTTAGCCATATTTTCCATAAAAGAGGGAAGGTCTTCACTTCCTGTCATCTTTTTTAAAGAACAAGAAGTGAATAAAAAAAGAGGAATAGAAACTAATACTATTAGTTTACTTATTTGTAAAAAAGCTTTTGTCATAAATCTCTATTTTTCTTGAATGATTTTAATTGTTCTTGCTGGTTTACAATCTTTGAAAAGAATACAGTCATTTCTTTTATTGTGTACATAAGTTGCTCTTGCACTTGAAATGATTCTTCCAGTAATATTGTCAATTACTCTTGCATTTAAAATTACTTTACCAAACTGTCTTGAATAAGTACCAACTACAACATAAGTATTTGGAATTTGGTCTTTTAATTTATAAGGATTTCTTGTAATAAAATACTCACCTTTTTCATTAATAGAAACTGCCATTTGACCTCTATATTCAATTACATTGAAGCCTCTATTTGACATTTCATTAATCATACTCTCACTTACAATTCTTCCAAACTCAGTAGTCTTTTTAAAGTTATCTAATCTAACAAAAGAAGTAATAAGAACTGGCTTACTAGTGTTCATCTTTTTATTTCTCATCATTTGAGTTGCTAAAGAATTGATTGAACCTTCTAGTGTTCTTTGATTGATTACGTTGTATTGTAAGTCTTGAGCTATTTTCATATGCTCCTTAGTAACTTGAACCTTGTTGTTTTCTTTGATTACAGTATATTCATTTTCAGCATCAACTGATTGTACTTTTTGTCCTGTGGCACCATTTACAGACGAATGAGAAACACATCCAGAAAATAAACTAAGTGCTGCTACAGCAAGACAAGCTTTAGCAAAAGTCTTAAGCATAAAATCCCCTTTTTATAATTGCATAAATTTTATTTAAAAACAGCTTATAAATTCTTGAAAGCTCCTTATTTCAGCATTTAGTAATTTAATCTGTTTTATTTTAGAATATAAAAAATCTATGAGGAGATTATATGTCAAAAATAATAATTCCAATTTCAAATGGTTTTGAAGAGATTGAAGCAATTTCAATCATAGATATTTGCAGACGAGCAAATATTGAAGTTGTTATTGCAGGAGTTGAAGCTTTAGAAACTATAGGAGCTCACAACATAAAAGTAACAGCTGATTGTAAAATTGAAGACGTAAAAGAAAATGATTTTGATTTGATTGTTCTTCCAGGTGGCTTACCAAATGCCTTTACTCTAGCAGATAATGAACATATTCAAAAACTTTTAAAAGAGTTTAAAGTAAGTGACAAATACATTGCAGCTATTTGTGCAGCACCATATGCTTTACATAAAGCAGAAGTTTTAAATAAGGATTATACTTGTTATCCAAGTTTTGAGCAAAAAATAGTTCCTGAAAATTATATCAATAATCAAAATGTTGTAAAAGATGGAAATGTAATCACATCAAGGGGACCAGCAACAGCTATGGAGTTTGCCCTTGAAATAGTAAAACTTCTAAAGGGTGATGAAATATATGAAGAACTAAGACAAGGTTTACTTCTTACATAAGCTTTTTACTATCTTTTGATTTACTTCCCAAAAGTCTAAAAAACTATGAGAGATAGATTTATCTCTCATATATTCATAGGCATTTGATGATTTTTTGAAGTAAGTATCATCTTTTTTTGATAACTCTTCTAAAGAGTTTTTCACCTCATCAAATGAATTTATATCAACGACATATCCAAACTCATTCTTTACAAAACTACTTGGACCACCACTATTTGTAACTATTACAGGAAGTGCAGAAGATAAAGCTTCTAATACAACTTGACCTAAAGTATCAGTTGTAGAAGGGAAAATAAAACAATCACTTGAAGCATATATTTGTGATAACTCACTTTCTTGTTTTCTTCCTAGAAAAACTATATTTTTAAGCTCTTCTTTCTTTTCTAACTCAAACTCTAAATCCCCTACTAAAATAAGTTTTGCATTTTCTAGTTTTAACTTTTTCCAATGCTCTATTAACAAATCAACATTCTTTTCTACTGATAATCTACCTACATACAAAACTTTAAAATCATTTTTCTTAATATCATACTTTTCCCATATATTCTCATTTTTATAGGATTTATCAAAGTTTTCAATATTTATTCCAGCTTTTAAAATATATAAATCTTCTTCTTTAAAAGCTAACTGCTTTTCTATGATATCTATATATTTACAAGATCTAGAAAATAAAGCAGTAAAGCTTTTATAAAAAAACTTCAAGTACATAAGTGTGATTTTCTTTACAAGTTTACTTTTTGTATTTTTATACATATACGAAGGAAAATCTGTATGATATATTCCTACAACTGGTATATTTAAAATTTTTGCACTAATCAAAGCAGATAATCCAACAGTTCCAGGAGTAGAGATATGTAGTAAATCAGGATTTAGCTCTTTGATTTTATTTTTTATTTTAAAAAAATTAGGAATAACCAAATCTAAAGAGTTATAAAAAGGCATTTTGATTTTAAAAATAGGTTTTATATTAAAAATATTCTCTATTTCTTCATAATGTTTTTTTGAAGTTGAACTTATCACATAAAAACTTTTCTTGTGTTTTCTAGCTTCCTTACAATAGTCTTGAATAAATCTTGATACACCATTTAAATCATATACTGTATCACTTACTAAACATATTTTTATATCATTCATTTTGAAATTTTATTACCTATTAATTACAAAGATATTACATGTTATTAACTTGTAACCAAGATGGCATAAACTTCTTTTTATGAAATATAAAAGTATCTTTATCTCAGATGTTCACTTAGGAACAAAACACTCAAATACGAAGATGTTGCTTGACTTTTTTAAGCACAATGATAGTGAAAACCTTTTTTTAGTTGGAGATATTATTGACGGTTGGGCAATAAAAAGAAAGTTTATCTGGCCTCAAACCCATTCAGATGTCATCCAAAAAATACTTAAAAAAGCAAGAAAAGGTTGTAAGGTTACATTTATAACTGGTAACCATGATGAATTTTTAAGACCCTTTGTTCCTTTGATTTTAGGAGACTCATTGGATATAAAAAATGAGCTAGAATATAAATCACTCAAAGGCAAAAAATACCTCGTAACACACGGTGATTTCTTTGATTCAATAACAATGACTAAAAAATGGCTTGCTATCTTAGGTGACTATGGATATGACTTGCTACTAAATGTAAATCAAGTTTTAAACTACTTTAGAAACAAACTTGGAATAAAATCAAGGTGGTCACTATCAAAATATGTCAAAGACAATGTTAAATCCTCTGTCTCTTTTATAACTGACTTTGAAGACACCCTAGCAAATCATGCAAAACATAAACAATATGATGGCATAATATGTGGACATATCCATAAAGCAGAGATACGAAATATAGATACAATAGAGTACCTAAACTGCGGGGACTGGGTTGAGTCTTGTACAGCAGTTGTTGAAACTTTTGAGGGAGAATTTAAAATCATAAATTGGTTAGAGAAATGAAACTAGGATTAGTATTAAGTGGTGGTGCAGCAAGGGGAGCTTTTCATCTTGGAGTACTACAGTTCTTAGAAGAACAAAATATTCAAATTGATGCTTATTCAGGTAGTTCAATTGGAGCTATAATCTCTGTTTCCCATGCAAGTGGAATAAGTGCAAAAGAACAACTAAAAATTTTCTCATCAAATGACATAAAACAAGTTTTGAAATTCAATTACCTCAACAAAGGTTTATTAAAAATTGATACAAAACATCAAATACTAAATGAGCTTCTTCCTATAAAGCAATTAGAAAACTTACCAAAAAAAGTATTTGTAAATGCCTATGATTTAAAATCAAAAAAACTTTACTATTTTGATAAAGGAAATAGCCATGAACTTTGTATGGCATCAAGTGCGTTAACACCTCTTTTTAGACCAATAAAGTATAAAAACATGGAACTAATCGATGGAGGTTTATTTGATAATATGCCTATTAAACCTATGCTTGATTTAAAACATGAAATCTATACTGTAGATGTAATGCCTAGTAAAAATATTTTTAATCAAAAGGTAAGCTATAATCCAATTAAGAGATTAAAAAGAAAAATCTTTAAACAACTAATTGAAAATGCAAAATATAGTATTGAACATACAAATCACTATATAACTTCCCCAGAAATACGACACTTTAAAATGTTTACTTTTAAAGAGCTAAAGAATTGTTTTAACTTAGGATATAAAGAAGCACAAAAACATTTTTAGATATAATCATTACTATAATAAATCCAAAATAAAAAGTTAAGATTCATGTCAGAAATACCAAAGTTTACCCATTTACATTTACATACAGAATATTCATTACTTGATGGTGCAAACAAGATTAAGCCCCTTGCAAAAAAAATAAAAGAGTTAGGAATGGACAGTGTTGCCATGACAGACCATGGTAATATGTTTGGAGCTATTGACTTTTATAATGCAATGAGAGCTCAAGGTGTTAAGCCAATCATTGGAATGGAAGCATATATTCACAACTCAGAAGAGATAGGTGATAAATCTACAAAACAAAGGTTCCACCTATGTTTATATGCTAAAAATGATACTGGATATAAAAACCTTATGTATCTTTCATCACAAGCATACATGCATGGTTTTTATTACTACCCAAGAATCAATAAAAAGATGTTAAGAGAAAACTCTGAAGGGCTAGTTTGTAGTGCTGCTTGTCTTCAAGGAGAAGTAAACTGGCACTTAAACTTACAAAACGAAAGAAACGTAAAAAATGGTGCTAAAGGTTATGATGAAGCAAAAAGAATTGCTTTAGAATACAAAGATATCTTTGGAGATGACTTTTATTTAGAGATTATGAGACATGGTATTGGTGACCAGCATTTTGTAGATGACCAAATTTTAAAAATTGCTAAAGAGACAGGTATCAAAGTAGTTGCTACAAATGATACCCACTATCTAAAACAAAAAGATGCTGATGCTCACGAAGCCTTCATGTGTATTGCAATGAATAAACTTTATGATGACCCAAATAGATTAAGACACTCAGTACACGAATTCTATTTAAAATCACCAGAACAAATTGCAATGCTTTATGCTGATATTCCAGAAGCAATAGAAGCAACTCAAGAGATTGCAGATAAATGTAATTTAGAGATAAAACTAGGAGACCCTACTCCACCAAACTTTAAATTTACAAGACAAAAACTAACAGAACAAGACCTTCAAATTCCAGAGCCAGAAGAAGAGTACTCTTTAGAAAATGATAAAGCTTTATTTATACATGAGTGCTGGAAAGGTTTAGAAACAAGACTTGAGATTGTTCCAGAGGAAAAACATCAAGAGTACAGAGACAGACTGCAAGTAGAAATAGATATTATCAATAATATGAAGTTCCCCGGATATATGCTTATTGTATGGGATTTCGTTATTGTTGCAAAACAAATGAAAATCCCAGTTGGTCCAGGACGGGGTTCAGCAGCAGGTTCACTTGTTGCTTATTGTCTATTTATTACCGATATTGACCCTATGCCATATGGTTTACTTTTTGAGAGATTCCTAAACCCAGAAAGGATATCGATGCCCGATATCGATATGGACTTCTGTCAAAGTAGAAGGGGTGAAATTATTGACTATGTTGTTCAACAATATGGTAGGTCAAACGTTGCTCAGATTATCACTTTTGGTAAACTTCTTGCAAAAGGGGTTATTAGAGATGTTGCCAGAGTTCTTGATATGCCTTACTCAAAAGCAGATGCAATGGCAAAACTTATTCCAGATGAACTTGGAATTAATCTTACAGACTCATATGAAAAAGAGCCAAAGATTAAAGAGCTTTGTGACTCAGATCCTTTATCAAAAAGAGTTTGGGAGTTTGCATTAGCCTTAGAAGGTCTAAATAGAAATGCCGGTACTCACGCAGCGGGTGTTGTTATTTCCAATGAACCATTATGGAAAAAAACACCACTATTTAAGCCTTCTGGACTAGATACAATTGCGACACAGTATAATGGTAAATATGTAGAAGATGTTGACTTAATTAAATTCGACTTCCTTGGTCTTAAGACCCTAACAGTTATTGAAGAAGCAAATAAACTTATTGAAAAAAGACATGGAAAAAGAGTTGACTTCTTAACAACAGACGTAAATGACAAAGGTGTTTATGACTTAATCCAAACAGGTAATACAATTGGATTATTCCAGATAGAATCAGCTGGTATGCAAGACCTTGCAAAAAGACTTAAACCTTCTGGTTTTGAAGATATCATTGCGATGCTTGCACTATATAGACCAGGTCCAATGGAGTCAGGGATGCTTGATGACTTCATTGATAGAAAACATGGTCGTGCAGAAATCTCTTACTTCTATGATGAATTTATTGAACCATTACAACCTATTCTTGAACCAACTTACGGGGTTATTGTTTACCAAGAGCAAGTTATGCAGATTGTACAGACAATCGGTGGTTTCTCACTTGGTGGTGCGGACTTAGTTAGACGGGCAATGGGTAAAAAGATTAAAGAAGAGATGGACAGACTTAAAGGTGAGTTTGCCGAAGGTGGAGTAAAAAAAGGCTATAAAAAAGAGCATTGTGAAGAGCTATTCGACCTGATTGTAAAATTCGCAGGATATGGTTTTAATAAATCTCACTCTGCAGCTTATGGTTTAGTTACATTCTATACTTCATATTTAAAATGCTACTACCCTGCTGAATTTATGGCAGCACTGCTTACACTAGAAAAAGATAACACAGACAAAGTTGTAAAATATGTGGATGAAGTTAAAAGATTAGGTCTTGACCTTTTCCCACCAGATATTAATAAATCTGACCTTGTATTCTCTGCAAAGAAAATTGATGGAGAAGAAGAAGTAGTAATGTTTGGTATGGGGGCTATTAAAGGTGCCGGAGATGTTGCTATTAACTCTATTTTAAAAGAGAGACGAGAAAATGGTGACTTTAAAGATATGTCTGATTTTATCTCAAGAATCGATGGTAGTAAAGTAAATAAAAGAGTAATCGAATCTCTTACTAAATCAGGAGCCTTTGACTGCTTTATGTATTCTAGAAAATCTTTACTAGAACAAATTGAAGTTATAGGTGATACTGTTGGAAAAGCTATGCAAGCAAAAAAAATGGCTACAGGGTCACTTTTTGGAGACAGTGAAGAGCTTACAAGAATTGAGCTTGAGCTTGAACACTTACCTGAATATGATGCTAAAGAGATATTAGAGTTTGAGAAAGCTTCATTAGGTTTTTATGTATCTGGTCACCCATTAGATAGCTATAGAGAGGACCTTGATAAAATCAACTATACACTTAGTTCAGAACTTGATGAAGTAGCTGATGGAAGTCAAGCCTTACTTGTAGGAAAGATTGAGGAAATCACTGAAAAAATCTCTAAAAAAGGTAATAAATTCGGTATTGCAAATATCCTTGACCTTCACGGAAATATTGAGATTATGCTTTTTGAAAATAGACTAAAAGAACTAGAAGAGAAGTTTGATTTAAATGAACCTATTGCATTTAAAGTAAAAGTTACAAAAGATGGTGACTTTACAAGAATGAATATTCTAAAAATTGAGTCTTTAGATGATGCAAAAAAAGAGAAAGTAAAAACAAAACATAGAGAGAAAGAAGAGCCACCTTTAACTGTTGCACTTCCATTTAATCATACAGATGAAACTATGTATAAACTCTTTGAAATAATTGCAAATAATCAAGGTAAAAGGCAATTAAAAGTTGTTGTAAAATCAAAACTTGCTGATGTAGAACTAGAAACAGGATTTGCTGTTAGCTCACAAGTAGAGAATCTTATTAAACAAATTAATGGAGCTTATGTAGTTGCATGATGAAACAAATTCTAATTACAAATGATGATGGCTTTGATGCAATTGGACTTAAAGCTTTAGTTGAAGCTTTATCTCCTATTGCAAAAATTGTAGTTGTAGCCCCAGCTAAAAACAAATCAGCATGTGGACACTCACTAACCCTAGATAAACCACTAAGAATGGTACATGTAGATGATGACTTTTACAAAATAGATGATGGTACTCCAACAGATTGTATTTTTATCTCTTTAAATAATCTATTCAAAGAAGGTTACAAACCTGATTTAGTAATTAGTGGTATAAATATTGGTGCAAATATGGGAGAAGATGTAACTTATAGTGGAACTGCTGCAGGAGCTATGGAAGCAGTACTTCAAGGTGTCCCTGCTATTGCTATTTCTCAAGTTTGTAAAGATAGATGTCAAGATATTAAAAACGGCTGGGATTTTGCACTTGCAAAGGATACAATTTCTAAACTAGCTAAAAAAATATTAGATAATCAATTCCCTTTAGGAGAAAGAAGATTTTTAAATGTAAATATTCCTCCAATAAAAAAAGAAGATTGCAAGGGAATAAAAATAACTAAAGCAGGATACAGAGAGTATGGCAATGATACTCATAGACACCATAATCCAAGAGGTGAAGAGTATTATTGGATAGGACTTCATCCATTAATTTGGCAAGAAAGTGAAAATAAAGATTGTGATTTTGAAGCCGTTAAAGCAAACTATATATCAATTACTCCTATAATGCTAGACTTAACTTCTTATGATGATATAAACAAATTAAATACATGGATAAAGGAATAAAGTTTTGAATTTTACAGAATCTTTAACAAAACATATAGATAAGTTAGTAGGAACTTTAAAATCTGAAGAAGATTTAAAAGAGGTTTTAAAAAGAAAACTTACAAAAAAAGAGCTGAAAGTTTTTGTTGCTATTGAAGAGGGAAAATCTATTCAAGAAACAATGGAATTAATCAAAGACGATGAAGAAAGAGTTAATGAACTTTACAAAGCAGCTTGTAAAAAAGTAAATCAAGAAAAAATCAAAAAAGAGTTAGTTGATTTATAAAATGAGAGTTTCTACAAAGAATTTGTAGAACTCTTATAGTTTTTATTAAATGAAGAAACTCTAGCAGTTGTATTAGAGTTTTTATCAAAGTTTACTAAAACCATTCCAGCAAACTTATCTTTTTTGTAGAACTCTACACGGAATATTTTTCCACTTTTATCAATAGAAAATCTTTTTTGTAATCTATTTTTATTAACTGTTACCCCAGCTTCATCATTTTTATTATGTACAAAACCAATTACATTTACTCTTAAATCTTTTATTGGCTTAATTTTGAAATTTTTATCCACATTGATAATTGAACCTAATGGCACAGTAAAATCTTTTCCATCAATTGTTACGTCAATATTTTCATCAATACTTTCATGCTCTAAATAATCAGGAGTTAATACAGCAAGTCTCCTATTTCCATAGTGAATTGCATATCCATCACCTTTTTTAATTACTGTTAATAAAGGATTTGAAGGACTAAACTCTAAACTTCCATCTTTTTTAATAGGAAAGTATCTTAGATTACTTCTAATTTCACTTAAAGGCAATTGGATTTTTTCATCATAAAAAGAGATATAAATATCGTTGTCAATAACATTTCTTACAGCCATTGGCTCTAAAGGAAAATATCTTTCATACTCAATTCCCATAATATCCATATATTTTTCAATTGCTAATAGATGATAATATGTTCTTTCATGTAGTGGTAAAGATTTACTCGCTTCATTTGCAAATGCAGCTTTTTTATTGTTGATAGAAAAGTAAGTTAATGTCTTTTCCATTTCTTTATCACCAAGTCTTGTATTTGTGTTTTTCACTTTATAGTGATGATGTGAAGTTATTAAATTCTTGTTTATAGAAGCACAAACCTGCTCTGCAATTTCACTTAAATTCCCATAATATTTTGTATCAATTGATTCTTGGTCTACAATAGCACTTTGTCCCCATCTTAATGGAGAGTGTAGTCTATCAATATGTTTTTCTCTATAAAATCCACTACCATCATGTAAATTAAGTACTAACTTAACTTCATCTGAAGTGATATACTCTTTTATTCTTTGAATAGAATCATAATCTGGATCAGTAGAAGAAATTTTTGCAAACTTCCTATTCATATCTCCAAAAGGACCTCTATTTCTTTTAATAATTGAATAGAAATTTAGATTTGGAACAATCCAAACAGAACCTTTTTTAATCTTATAATGAGTAGTAATTAATGATGCTGCCATAAAACCACCTGGCTCATCACCTTGAATACCACCAATTATTAGTAAAGTATTTTTATCTTCTTTCCCTTTTTTGATAAAATCAAAATCAAAATTATGGTCATCAGCATATAGATTTTGTAAAAGTAGAAAAACAAATAGTAATTTAAATAATCTTAATATGCCAAGGCTCATACCTTACCCCATCCTTATTGTTAACTGTATATCTCATGTCTATATATTTTAATTTTCTCATTTTTAAAAATTCATCTGTCAATGCAAATCTAGATGAAAAGTTTGCTTTTCCAAAACCTTTTTTACCAACATCAAAATCTGCAATACTATGATAAGTATATGCAGGAGGTGCTAAAGACTTAGATGCATCTGTAAGATTTCCATCTACACTATGTACCTTATCTAAAAAAAGTTTCGTTTGTTTTACAATACTTCTCACACCAGAAGTTAATGTTAAACTTTCACCTATATCATCAACCATTTGATAATATGTTTTTTCTGGCTCACCTTTAAATAAATAGTGTCCAGTATATGGTATTTTTCTAACTTCTTTTTTATTTATTGAGTCAGTAATATTTTGGGAAATTCTTTTTCCATAAAAACCATGAACTGTTGGATCATAATAAAAAATAGACTCTAAGAACTCTAACTCTTTTTTAGTAAAAGAAGAGATTTTATTAGAATATTTTGCAACTTTTAGCATATAATCAAAGTCTATGATATTAAAGTTTCCATAACCAACATGTCTTTGTACAAGGTCAATTTTATTTCTAACACTTTGGAACTCTTTTAAAAACTTCTCTTCGATAAAAACATCATCAATAATAGTTTTACCTTTTCTAGCAATAGAAGAGTTCTCATTATCTTTAACATTGATTTCTAAAGAGTCTTTTACTTCACCAATATACTCTTCTTCACTCAATACATAATCATCTTTAATTCTATTTATTTTTTCTACTTCACTATCATTATTTCCAAAGATATCACTAATTAATCTCTCGAAATTATTATCAAAAGTTTCTGTTTTTGCAAATAGATTTGATGTACCAAATAATGAAGCTAAAGCTGTTGATTTTAGAAAATCTCTTCTTCTCATATCTTATGTCCTAAAGTACCATCTTAATATCTTTATGATCACCTAACATTTTGTAAATCTCTTTTCTATCATCTTCATTATGAACTAATAATTCCAATGAATAGCTTTTAAATTTACCTTTTTTACTTACTTTAGATTTTTCAAGAGAAAACTCTCTTTTTATAAAAATTTCTTCAGTAATTTTATTTGCATTAGACTTCTCATGAATTACAATTTTGTATTTCCATGAACAAGGATAGTCTAATTGAAGTTTTTCTTTACTTAAATCAATCATCTTGTAAAATCTCCACTTTTACCACCACTTTTAGATTCTAACTGTACATTTGATATTACCATTGATTTATCTATAGCTTTAACCATATCATAAATAGTTAATAAACCAATAGAAACACCTGTTAAAGCTTCCATTTCTACACCAGTTTGTCCATTTAGTTTTGCACTAACTGTTAGTTTAAATCCTGGAAGTTCAGGAAGTTCATCAATATCACAATTTATTCCAGTTAATAATAAAGGATGACACATTGGTATTAAATCACTAGTTTTCTTTGTCCCCATAATTGCAGCAATAACTGCTGTTTGTAAAACAGGTCCTTTTTTACCAGTATTATTAATAATTACATCATATGCATCTTGGCTCATAGTTATCATACCAGAAGCAACGGCAACTCTTTTTGTTTCATTCTTTGATGAAACATCAACCATTTTAGGTCTGTCATTTTCATCTAGGTGTGTTAATTCCAATTTAAAACCTTTATACTTAATGACTTTATTATATCTTTTTATTAGTTAAATAGAAATTAAGTAAACTTTAAATATAATGCAACCCTAAATTTAAAAAGAAAGTGGGTGATTTTAGTGCCAGGCATTAAAGTTAAAGATAACGAATCTTTTGACGAAGCATATAGAAGGTTTAAGAAGCAATGTGATAGAAATCTTATTGTAACTGAAACTAGAGCTAGAAGATTTTTTGAGCCAATGACAGAGATCAGAAAAAAACAAAAAATTAACGCTAGAAAGAAAATGCTTAAGAGATTATACATGCTTAGAAGATACGAATCTAGACTGTAGTAATTCGTTTTCTATACCAAAGCCTCGATTTTATCGGGGCTTTTTTTTATTTTATTCAATTATACTCATTTACAAACTTCACAAATAATCTTCATACCACTAACTAGACACTAAAAACAAATAAAATATATATACAAATAACTATTTAAAATAAAAGGAATACATTGACTACTAAAGATTTGTCTCTATTAGAGCAACTTAAAGCCTCTAGAAATCCTCTTCATGTTATTGAAGATATATATAAAGAAGCGGAAGAAGGAATCCCTTTAAGTGAAGAATATATAGGTTTACTAAAGTGGTATGGAATGTACCCACATATTAATTCAGAAAAAACTGAAGATAAAAAATACTTTATGAAAAGAATTAAAATTATTGATGCAAAAATAAACTTAGCACAATTGGAAGTTCTTTCACAAATAGGTAAAGAGTATGCAAAAGGTTTAATTGACTTTACAACAAGACAAAATGTACAGTTTCACTATATTGAAATAAAAGATTTACCAACTATATTTAAACTACTTGAGTCTGTTGGACTAACATCAAGAATGGCGTCAGGTGATGGTCCTAGACCAATTGTTACTTCTCCAATTGCAGGAATTGACCCCAATGAAATTTATGACACAACAAATCTAGTAAAAGAAGTAGATGCATATTTTGATGAAAATGATGATAGGTTTTGTAACTTTTCTAGAAAATATAAACTTTCAATCTCTGGTTGTGCAAAACACACTGCATCCCATGAAATACAAGATTTGGGATTTACTGCTTTTATAGATAAAAATAATGAAGTCTTATTTGATTTAACTATTGCTGGTGGATTATCAAAATCAAAGCAAATTGCAACTAGAGCCAATAAATATGTAAAACCAGAACAAGTTAGAGATGTAGCAGTTGCTTGTGCTGAAATCTTTAGAGATAATGGAAATAGACAAAATAGAAATAAAGCAAGAGTAAGACATCTCTTTAATGAATGGGGTCTTAAAAAGTTCATTGATGAATTAGAATCAAAACTAGGATACAACCTTCAAAATGGATTTGATGAACCAGAAATCACATCTTCTGAAAATAGAAATCATTTTGGTATTCATAAAGCAAAACAAGAAAATGAATCATTTATTGGCTTTGCAACAAATTCAGGAAGAATTGCGGGGGAAGACCTTGAAGATATCAGTACAATTTGTAATAAGTACTCAGCAAAGGGTGTTGCACTTACAGCAACACAAAACTTTATAGTATATGGTGTTAAGAATGAGAATGCACAAGCATTAGCTGATGAAATTGACGCCTTAGGTTATCCATATAATCCAACACCTTTTAGAGCAAGATTACAAGCTTGTACAGGTAAACAATTTTGTAAATTTGGAATAACAGAAACTAAAGAGTTTGCAAAAGGTGTTGTAGCACAATTAGAGAAAAATCATCCAAATTTTAAAGAAAATATAACTATTGCTATTTCAGGTTGTGGAAATGCATGTTCACATCCACAAATATCAGATATAGGTTTTGTAGGAACAAAAGTAAGAGATGAAGATAAAAATAGAGTTGAAGGATATGAAGTAATTCTAGGTGGACAACTTCATGGAGTTAAGGAAAGTAAATTTGCACATAAAACTGGAGTTAAAATTACAGCAAAAGAGTTACCAAACTTTATTGGAAGATTAATTGAATCATATACTGAAAATAATCTAGAACAAAGTTCATTTAAAAACTATTTGAATGTAGTTGATTTAAAAGAAAAAATATAAAAAATAAAGGAGGAGAGGAATCCCTTCTTTTGATAATTAAACGAGTAAGCCCGAAAATGTAGGCTAAAAAAAAAGCTTACCATTAGCAACTAAGATAAGTTGGTAAAGGTAAGCTTTAGTAGAAATATACTCAAGAGCTGGCAGCGACCTACGTTTCCACAGGGGGGCCCTGCAGTATTATCAGCGCAGAAGTGCTTGACTTCCAGGTTCGGAATGGAGCTGGGTATTACCACTTCGCTAAAACCACCAGCAATATGAGTATCAAACATACTTTATAAGTATGCTCTGTACTCACATTGATGAGTATTAAAAATTATAATGTTAAAAGTCTTATATCTTATAGTAGATATACAACATATTAAGTACAAGTACTTAATAAGATAGTAAACCAAGAAATAGTTTAAAAAAAGCCAAA